>CAZKMG010000164.1:0-8425 GCA_964553465.1 uncultured Bacteroidaceae bacterium | reverse complement strand
AATAATACATGTTATACCATATTGGACTCCTCCATTTCTTTGAAAGTGCAGTTCGTACAGCAAATGGAGTAATCTCATCAGTTTGTGCCCAATCCCGGGTAGTAATCCACCAATCAAGGCCGTTCTTTTTATATTCATGCGAATCAGGATAAGGCCACCAGGTTGGGTGCGTTGCAACTACTGCATCGGCCCCGAAAATTTCTTTTACCGTATGATAGAAATCATCTTCCAATTCACCGTTTCGCTTCCATGACATTTCCATATAATGATTAATTACCATCAGACGTTCACGTTCTTTTCCTATAATACCCAAATACATCAATAAACAATCAGCTAACAGATCCCGGCCTCCAGTCCTTTCAGAATAGACCAATGCACGATGTTTTGAATACCAAAACTCATTGTTGCTTTCCTTTGGATCATAACAGGGTGGGAATCCCCATTCATCCTTGAATACACCTGCTAAAGGAACGTCTGCATAACGATTAATAATTTCACGCTGAAATTCTATCAAATGTGGTGCAAACACATCTGCAGCAAGATGTGTGAAAGAAACCATTATACAAGCCTTTGCATTGATATTTCTCTTTTCAGAAGGGATTCTCACTACAATAGAATCTTTCGAAGTGAGCACTGCAATACAATTCCTCGATATATCTTTCAACGTATTCACTTCTATCCCTTCTGATATGCGGGAATAAGAATATACACGTAAAAGTGATCCCCGAAGGGGGATGTAATGAGGTGCATTACCTGTATAATGATCGCTTAGATCCTTGCTGTAAATAACGGTTTCGACGGTATCACTGCCTGAAATCTCAACCTCCTGAAGCCTTAGCATTTCCTGTAGTTCATCAGGATATCTTGACTCGAATGTCCTCCTTGCCAGCCTCAGGTCTAAATCGGCCACAAGTCCAATGTTACGTTCATTTGCATATTCTGCGGCCATTTTAAGCTGATTGTGAACAACGGTATCCATAATTTCCTTTTCTCTTATACTTGTTAATATAAGATTATAAGGGGAATGAATAGTTGCCATATCAAGTACATTTTTATAACCTGCTGGTTTTAATTCACCTTCTCCCCAAAACCAAACTGCCATTACTGGCATTATATCATTGGGGAGCTGATTAATCCCGGTTATTGGATTACCAGATTTTGAAAAACACGGATATTTCTGCTGTGCAATGCAACTTAGTGAATATACCAACAAATAACCAATAGCGATTGGGAAAATAATACTTCGCATTTGTATAAATATTTATTCACATGTTAAAATAAAAGATCCTGACAATATTTAATTTCTATTCGTAAAACTCAAATGGGAATGGATATTGTTATAAATCTCAATTATATTAAGGTTCAATAAGCAATCAAATTTTTAAAAAAGATTCTTTGTAAATCCACCATCAACTGATATGCACTGACCTGTAATATATGATGAAACAGGCATGGCTAAAAAGCTAACCAAATGTGCAGTTTCTTCGGATTTCCTTATTCGTTCCATGGGTGTAAGTGCAAGAACTGATTTCAGGTAGGCAGGATTACTAAGTACTGATTCTGAAAGTAGTGTCTGAATATACCAAGGGGCAACAGCATTGACTCGTATTGCATCTGTAGCCCATTCACTAGCAAGATTTGTTGTCATTGGATTGATAGCTGCTTTTGTACCTCCTGTTACCAGGGCATTTTTATTTCTTAATGTCCATTTTCCGTTCATACCTGTATATACTTTTTTGATTCTTCCCGTATGAATTGCCATGCTTTAATTACGTGGTTCTTTGTAACATATGTCTGCCCGATGCTCATTCTCAGGACAACTTTACCTTTGACTTTAGTATGAGAAAGATACAATTTACCTGATGAATTCAAATGATATAGAAAATCCAGGTTGAGGGAATTTAATTCTTCAAGGTTCATCTCATTTTTGGGATCAAGATAAAAGCAGATGAGTGCCATATTCTGTGGTTCAAACAAAGAAAAACCAAGTGTATTTTTTATTTCTGATGCAAGCTCCCTGCTCCATTGTATATGATTCGATATTCTCTTCTGCATTTCCTGAACACCCATTTCGCGGATTACAAACCATAGTTTCAGGGCACGAAACCTTCTTCCCAATTGAATTCCCCAATCCCTGTAATTATTTACTTCTTGATCAGGTCTGGTTTTAAGATATTCAGGTAAAATTTCGAATGTTCTTATCAACGATTCTTTGTCCTTAACAAAGTATGCAGAACAATCAAAATTAGTGAACATCCATTTATGCGGATTGAAAAAGAAGCTATCCACATCTTCAATACCATCGATCAGATGACGATATTCCGGAAGAATTAATGCTGAACCAGCATAAGCGGCATCCACATGATGCCAGATTTTATATCGTTTGGAAATAAGTGAAATATCTTTAAGTGGATCAAGGGCAACGGTACCGGTAGATCCTAAAGCAGTTACAATACAAGTTGGAATAGAATCCGATTCCAGATCATTTAATATTGCTTCTTCCAGTTTTGATGGTATCATTCTCAAGGCAGAATCCACCTCAACTTTGATAAGATTTTTCCTTCCAAAACCTGCTATTTTTACGGCTTTTTCAACTGATGAATGTGCTTCAGTACTGCAATATATCCTCATATTATTCCGAGAAAACCCTTTCTCATTAATCCTGTAGGAGCTCAGTTTTTCCCGGGCAGATAAAAGTGCAACTAATGTGGAAGTTGATCCGGTATCCTGAATTACCCCGTGAAATGATGAAGGAATCCCCATCATCAGTTTTAACCAATCCATGATTTTTTCCTCCAGCTCTGTTGCAGCAGGTGAAGTTTCCCATACCATTCCTTGTGCTCCAATAGCCGCGGTAATCATTTCTCCTAATATGGAAGGATAGCTCGAATTTGCCGGAAAAAAAGCAAAGAAATTTGGACTTTGCCAGTGTGTTATTCCAGGCAGAATAATTTCATTCAGATCATTCATTATGGAAGCCATTGATTCTCCCACAACAGGAGGTGAATCTGGTATTTTTGCAAATATCTGACCAGGTTTGACTAATGCTTTAACAGGACGTGATTCAATCCCTTCAAGGAAATCAGCCATCCAATCTGCCAAAATATGAGCATACTTTCTGAATTCTTTAATATCCATTTAAGCTATTATTTTAAGTTTATAAAGCTAAATAGACTCTGACTAATTTCAAATATTAAATCGCTTTTTGGCACGTTATTTGAATTTTATATTGAAAATATTAACTTTACTCCCATGAAACGCTTCATTTTTATATTTTTAGCTCTACCCTTACTGATTACAAATTGCACAAGGAAACCTGTGGCTGACTTTATTGCCTCAGCAACAGAAGTTGGTATTGGTGAATTTATAACTTTTACAAACAGATCTTTGGATGCAAAAGATTATGAATGGGATTTTGGTGATGGATATATATCTACTAATTATAATGTTTCTCATTATTATGATTCACCAGGTACATACCTGGTCCGATTGAAAGCTTTTGGAAAAGATGGGTTTAGCATAGCCTCTTTATCGATTTCAGTTTTGCAAACCGATCTCCAGATAACAGTAGAGGAATATTATGAGCCTTACTATCTTGTACCTGATATTCATGTACGCTTATATCCGACTATACTGGATTGGGAACAGGAAACAAATTTATTTGCCGAGGGGTATACAAATGTTGATGGTGTTGTAACATTCCTAAATGTATATCCTCAAAAATATTACGTGGACGTGTATGGTCCAAACCATGATAATTACACATTAGCTTCAGAGGATGCAGGATTTATTGAAACACAGGATTTAAGGCCTGGAGGAATAAATTACTTTACAGCATTAGTTGATTATTATCCACCAAATGCAAGAAAAACTGAAAATCGATTAAGTATTAAACAAAGCAAAAAAGCTGCTATAAAACTTACTGATCCCAGAAAAGCATCAGATAAAAGATTGATAACTAAATAATCTTACTGTAGAAATTATCTATGAAGGCTGTTCCTAAAAGACAGCCTTTTTTTTACTGCCATTGAATTAAAATGAATCCTTCTTTTCCAATAAGTTTCCCATCACATAATATTTAATGATTAACGGATTGTCTGATTAATTCGGCCATAAATCTTCATGGACTATCGACAATTATTGCCCTGGACTTGATTTCCCAAATTTATTTTATTCTTGGATGATTATCTCGCAATAATATTTATCGTCCATTCCGGAACACAAATAAACAATGATAAAACAAAAAACCATGGACTATCATCCATGGTCTGTCATCTTAAATGTGCCCAGGACTGGACTCGAACCAGCACACTCTTTCGAGCACCAGCCCCTCAAGCTGGCGTGTCTACCAATTTCACCACCTGGGCATCCTTAAAAAATATTATTCTTAAAAGCGCTGCAAATATAAATAAAAAAACATAAATCAACAGGGGAGAAAAATCAAAAAAATAGAAGAAAAAATTATTGATGAACAAAACCAATGAGTATTTTTGATATACTTACGTTTCCTGAAAAAATGAGATCATTTATTTTTTATCTGCGGTATTAATTTTATATTTCAAATAAATCTATTTTTTATCATGCTAGTTGAACCGTATAAAACCCTGTATCATCGCCTAAACACGTTTATTGATAAAAGAAGGATGTTTCATGATCCGCTTTATACCCTGGCATTTGGTACAGATGCAAGTTTTTATCGATTAATTCCACATCTCGTTGTAAAAGTCAAAGATGAGGAGGAAGTCATCCTTCTGATGAAAGAAACAAAAGATTTAAAGATTCCCTTAACATTTAGAGCAGCCGGAACCAGTTTGTCCGGACAGTCAATTAGTGATTCTGTACTTGTAATTGCCGGTGATCAGTGGAAAAATTTTGATATACTCGATGAAGGTAAAAAAATTCGTCTTCAACCAGGTATATTGGGAGGAAAAGTAAATTTAATTTTAGAACCATATCAAAGAAAAATAGGTCCGGATCCGGCATCTATTCAAAGTGCAATGATTGGGGGTATAGCAGCCAATAATGCCAGTGGGATGTGTTGTGGTACTGCTGAGAACTCATATAAAACGCTGGATAGCATGCGAATTGTTTTTCAGGATGGAACGCTCCTGGATACGGGCAGCATGGAAAGTAAATCTGACTTTCTGAAATCTCACCCGGATATGATTAATAATTTATCAGAACTTTCAGAATCAGTTAAAAAAAATTCATTCCTGGCAAATAGGATCCGTACAAAGTACAAAATGAAAAACACTACTGGTTATAGTCTGAATGCACTGGTTGATTTTGATGATCCATTCGAAATGATTGAACATTTAATGATCGGGTCGGAGGGGACGCTCGGATTTATATCTGAGATTACTTTTCATACTGTTCCTGACCTTCCATATAAGGCTACCTCTCTGATGATTTTTCCAGATATCACAATGGCATGTAATGCGGTATCCATTTTAAAATCGGAACCGGTATCTGCAGTTGAACTAATCGACCGCGCAGGCCTTAGATCTGTTGAAAATTCAAAAGGATTACCATATAATCTGGCAGAATTAGGGGATCATGTTTCTGCTTTGCTGGTCGAAACGCGTTCAGATAATGAAAAATTATTAGATCGGCAGATTTTATCCATCAAAAATGCTATTGGGAGGATTCCGGTAATTTTCCCTTTACAGTTCACCACCATTCCATCTGAATATAATGCGCTGTGGAAGATACGTAAAGGATTGTTCCCTTCTGTTGGTGCAATGCGTAATGCAGGTACAACAGTAATTATTGAAGATGTTGCATTTCCTGTTCCTAGATTGGCAGAAGCAACCATGGATCTGCAAATATTGCTAAAAAAATATGGCTACGATGAAGCAGTAATTTTTGGACATGCACTTGAAGGAAATTTACATTTCGTATTCTCACAGGATTTTAATTCGAAAGGTGAACTCCAACGTTACGAAAATATGATTAATGAACTGACCAGGCTTGTCGTTAGCAAATATGACGGTTCCTTAAAAGCTGAACATGGGACAGGAAGAAATATGGCTCCGTTTGTTGAACTTGAATGGGGTAATGAAGCATTTGAATTGATGAAACAGATCAAAAATATTTTTGATCCTGAATTACTACTTAATCCTGGGGTAATTTTAAATTCAAACTCAAAAATTCATCTGGAAAATTTAAAACCAATACCTGTTGCTAATCAAAAAATTGACAAATGTACTGAATGCGGTTTTTGCGAACCTTCCTGTGTATCAGCAGGTTTAACTCTTACACCCAGACAGCGTATTGTTGTTTATCGTGAAATTTCCAGATTAAAACAAAATCAACAGGAACCTCATTTATTAACCTCATTAATAAATCAATTCCATTACCAGGGAAATGCCACATGTGCTACCGATGGATTATGTTCGATAAACTGTCCGGTAGAAATTGATACGGGGAAACTTATTAAAGAGTTGAGATTTGACAACCTGACAACTTTTCAGAAGAAAATTGCAAATATTATCTCATCTAACATGAGCATGGTTACCTCCATGGCAAGAACTATGCTTTCAATCGTGTATTTCTTTCACACAGTATTGGGTACGAAAATAATGAGAACGATTTCCCATGGATTACGGATCGTTTCATTTAATCGCGTTCCTTTATGGTATCCATCCTTGCCAAGAGGATCTAAGTCATCACAAATAAATATAAAATATAAATCTGTACATGCTCGAAAGGTGGTTTATTTCCCCTCATGTATTAATCGTTCCATGGGTATTTCAAAAGATCATGCCAAAGACCTGCAGTTAACCGAAAAGATACAACACCTGCTTTATAAAGCAGGTTATTCGATTATATATCCAGATAATCTAAATAGTCTATGCTGTGGGATGGCTTTTTCCAGTAAAGGTTTCATGGAATCAGGACTTAAGAAATCCAGAGAACTTGAAAATTCACTGAGAATTGCAAGTAATTATGGTGAATATCCAATCCTTTGTGATATGAGCCCATGTTTGTTTACTATGAAGGAAAATATGGAACCAGGACTAAAACTTTATGAACCTGTAGAATTTATATTGGAATATCTTATACAAAACCTTGTCATTGAGCCACTTGATGAAATAATTACAGTTTTTCCGGTTTGCAGTATGAAAAAAATGGGATTGGAAATGAAATTGGTCCAACTGGCCAAACTTTGTGCAAGAGAGGTTATCGTCCCGGAAACAAATTGTTGTGGATTTGCAGGCGACCGGGGTTTTTCATATCCGGAACTGAACAGTCATGGACTTCAATTTTTAAAAAATCAAATTCCGGAGGATGTTAAACGAGGTTTTTCTACCAGCAGGACGTGTGAAATTGGGCTTACTCAACATTCTGGTATTTCATTTAAATCCATTGTTTATTTAGTGGATCAGGTTAGCCTGCCAAAAAAATAGTCGGTCAAATATTACAAAACATATGCAAATGTGAGTGCATTTAATCTTAAAATTTTAAAAATATTTTATAAATATTTGTAACAATAATATGAATATAATAGATCTGACACATTTCATTTCTTCGAATATACCGGTCTATCCTGAGACCGAACCACCTAAAATTCATAATTCGAATACGATAACAAAAAATTCATTTGCAGAAAAAACAATTTCAATATCATCACATACGGGAACACATATTGATGCCCCGGCACACATGGTGAAAGGGGCAAGCTCACTGGATATGTTTAATCTTGATCATTTCAGGGGGAAAGGATGTGTTATAAATATTTCCGGATTAAATAAGAAAATTATTGAAGCAGAAGATATTAAAGCAGATTTTAATACCCTTGATCATGTTGAGTTTATTTTGTTTTTTACAGGTTGGTCTCGATTCTGGAATTATAAAAAATATTTAAAAAATTATCCTGTTTTGTCAGAAAAGCTTGTTGGTGATTTAACTAAATTTAAATTAAAAGGGATAGGTTTGGACACCATATCTATTGATCCGGTTGGGTCTGTTGAATTTCCAAATCACATGAAATTGTTCAGAAAGAATATTATCATCATAGAAAATCTCAATAATCTTGATTCTTTATTTGGAAAAGAATTTACTTTTTTATGTATGCCGCTTAAGATATCTAATTTGGATGGATCTCCTGTACGGGCTTGTGCAATAATTGATTAAGCTGGCAATTTGAAAATTAAAAAATATAATAAACCTAGTTCAAATTAGTAAATCGATTATTTTGTGATAATTTTTGTTTCTAAAATATTTAAAGTGAAATCAAGTACGTCTGATTTTTGGTTTTATTCCCTGGAAAGCTTAACTTTCATTAAAATCCTGAAAACTTAACATCATGAAAACTAACTTGTCAGTAATTATTTTTCTGGTAATCTTTTCAATCGTTTTGGTCTCATGCACAACCAGTACTTCAACTTCGAAGTTAATTAGCAATGAATCTTATACTTTTGCC
>CAZKMG010000163.1:0-8570 GCA_964553465.1 uncultured Bacteroidaceae bacterium | reverse complement strand
CCACCAGTGCCGACGATCAGAATTAATTTTAGCATATAAGAAATCGATATCTTAATCTAGAAGGTTCATTGACAAAATTAGAATTTTAATAGAAGATATTCCCCCTGGAAGCAGTTTTTATTTGATATATACAAAAATCAAAATATCAAACCAAATGATAAAAGCTTCATTGATTTTTTAACATTTATTATTATAGTTGTCCGATTAATTAGTCTTTAGAAAATATTTAATAGCTAATTACATAATATTCAATAGATTATAAAAAGTATATAAGAAAGGGTAATTTTTAGATGAAATCGAACGTTTATCGAGAAAGTTCTTTTCATTATATGTATGTCTTTCATATGTATCTTATGAATACTAATAGGAACTACTGAATTATTATAATATACTAAATGAAAGGAAATTATTAACACAAATTTAGCTATTGAAACGTAAACTAATAATGGGAATACATATCCGGCATATAGACATTTTATAATAAGAGAATTTGAATTATTTTGTGATATACGCTTATGAATTTTAGTCTATAATAAATATAGTAGAATTTTGCAGGCACAATTGGGAAAAAACAAAGTCGAATAGAATTAAATATATAAATATATAGATAATATTAATCAAAAAAATGTAGTACCGTAAATTAATTATTCTCAATTATATAGAGTGAATGAAAAAAAAAAGATTACCTTTGTGGCGATTTATAATTATATCTTTTACAACATTAAAAATTTAAAGATTAACCAGGAGGTTATCAAAATGAAAAACAAATTATTTTATGTCATTCTCACACTTGGTGTGGTTATTTTATTTGCTTCAGGTTGCCAGAAGGCTCCTCAGGCTCAGTTAGATCTTGCACAAGCTGCTCTTGATTCTGCCAAGATCGTTCAGGCCGATAGATACTTGGCTGATGAATTCAATGCAATCCAGGATACATTTAACATGGCTGTTGCTGCAGTTGAGTCCGTAAAATCTGAATCAATCTGGAAACGTAATTACAAAGATGCTGCTTCTCAATTAGACAGAGTAAAGGCAGATGCTGATATGGTAATAGCAAATACCGCAGCTAAAAAAGAAGAAGTTAAAAAAGAAGCAGACGCTTTAATAGCTGAAGTAACTTCTTTGGTTGCTGATGATAAAGCATTGATTGTTAAGGCCCCAAAAGGTAAAGAAGGCAAGGCAGCTCTCGACGCAATCCAGCAGGATATCACTGTGATTGAAAGTACTATAGCTGAAGCATCAGGTGTTCTTTCTCAAGGTGATTTTCTTACAGCTAAAGACAAATTGGTTGCAGCCAAAGAAAAAGCTCTTTCTATTCAGGCTGAACTTCAGACAGCTATTGATAAATACAAAAAAAGATAAGAATCAGATGATATTAAGTTACTTTTATTGCAAAAAGTACTATTTACTCATCTCAAAACCCTCGGAAATAAATATATCCGGGGGTTTTTTTCATACATTTGATGACTGATGAAGAGGATATTTATTTTAACAACAGGGGTATTATTGTTATTATTATTACTATCAGTTTTTGGACTCTATTTTACAGGTGGGATATTCGCTCCCAAACCTCCCGATTCTGACATACAGTTGATGCAGAATGCTATTGTTACAGCAAGAAAGAATAAAGCACCGGAATATGCAAAAACAGATTTTGCAGATTGTATTAATTCATATCAATCAGCTATACTTGAATGGAAACTACAAAACAGCAAATGGATTATCAGCAGAGATTACTCAAAACTCTTGCTGAAGGTCAGACAAACTACTGAAAGTGCTATCCGGGCAAGCAGGAAAGCTATTCAAATATCCGGGTCCTTGAATGAATATATTACCAGGAATATCGCTGAGTTAAAACAAAGGGACTCTTTATTCAGGACTAGATTTAAAAACCTGCCTTTAGATAACAATGTATTTAAACAACATTCTCTTGCCCATATCAGGCTGTTGGAATCTATTGAGGCTTATAAGAGAGGTAACCTCAGCAGTGCCTTTAATAGTCTCGTGGAGGCGGAAGGGTACTTTTTGATTATCGAAAGGGATGCCACCGAAACCTTAACCTCTTATTTCAAATCTTTTAACCAATGGGATAATTGGTATAAGGTTACTTTAAGAAAAAGCAAGGATAAAAGATCTTATGCCATTGTGGTGGACAAAATAGCCCATAAATGTATATTGTTTAAAAATGGGAAAATTATACGTGAATATGATGCTGAGCTATCTCCTAAATGGTTTGGGGGTAAAAATTATCAGGGAGATGATGCAACACCTGAAGGATTATATTTTATTACAAAAAAACTTAATTCAAAGCAAACCAGATTTCATAAAGCCTTATTAATCAATTATCCAAATGAAGAAGATAAAAGGAGGTATGAACATGGAGTCAGATCCGGGGCTATTCCAAAATCAATAGCTATTGGGGGACTGATCGAAATACATGGTGATGGTGGCAAAGGAAAAGATTGGACAAATGGATGCATAGCATTGACAGATAAAGATATGGACCATTTATTTTCGATGGTAGGTACAGGTGTTCCGGTTACGATTATCGGTTCCATTGCGCCGTTAAATGAACTGTTTTTTTATAGAAATGGAAAATAATACAAATTCAGGATCTAAACTCAAATGGCTTCTTGTTAAGCTTTCTTCCCGGATAAGGCAGTCGGAAGACATTGATTTTGAAATTGCACGATTAATCCGGATGTGTAAATCAATAGCATTTGTATTATCAATTCCTGCAATTTTAATAGTTTGCTATTCCTTGTTAATCTTTTTAACTCCTGTATTGCAGGATTGTTTTGTGCGTTTTAAACCAGGTTTAATGTCTGACAGTATCTCTTTCAAACCCAATCTTCCATCCTCACACACATTGATATCTATTGAAAACAGAGTAAATCGTCTTGACCGGGACTATCAGAAATTTACTAGCCGCGAACCATACCTTCTAGTAAATACAACCCGAAATAAATTTATACTGTTTAATAGAGGAAAAATTGTGCGAGATGGAATATGCTCAACAGGAAGCTATATCCTGCTTGATGCAGGTGATGAAAAAAAATGGAAATTTGAGACACCAAAAGGACTCTTCCATGTACATGGAAAAACTGAATCTCCTATATGGAAAAAGCCTGATTGGGCATTTATTGAGGAAGGACTGCCTGTTCCTCCTTTGTACAGCTATCTTCGATATGAACACGGAGTTCTTGGTGATTATGCACTGAGCATTGGGGATGGGTATCTAATTCATGGCACCCTCTATAAAAGGTTATTAGGCATGCCGGTTACTCACGGTTGTGTCAGATTAGATGATGAAGACCTTGAAGCTGTTTATAATACTTTAAGAGTAGGTTCAAAAGTGTATATTTTTTAATACAGGAATATGAAAATTGGATTAAATAAAATCCGTGATTTTTTTTTAGTTGAAAATCGAAAGTACTCATTGTTT
The DNA here is from genome assembly GCA_964553465.1 of uncultured Bacteroidaceae bacterium. GTDB lineage: Bacteria > Bacteroidota > Bacteroidia > Bacteroidales > CAZKMG01. Next base: position 5,128 of record CAZKMG010000163.1, on the reverse strand, counting down.
TATACCTGGTTCCTTGTCGTTTTAGCATTATTCATCGTGTATTATGTATGGGTTATTACAGTCATACCAGTAATGAATTACAAATACATTATACCGGAAAACCAGGTGAAAAAATCCAGGCAACTCAGTCACGATTTTAGTTCGTATTATTCAATAGATGATTCACTTAAAACTAAATCCATTGATATTGCTCAAAAGGAAGCTTTCCTTCTTGCCTGTATGGAGATATCGCGTGATGACACGATCTCTTTAGCAGTGGATTTGTCAGACAGTACAGTTACTCTTATGGTTCAGGGTATATCAATCTTTTCTTCCAGGATAACTAATTTTAAATATAGCTCCATGTTCAGGCGAATGGACCCTATCCGGTCTGCGGAATTTTTTTCATGGCCATTTAAAATAAAGGATTATTCATCCTCAGTTCCGAAAGTACCGATCATAATCAGAAAAGCACCAAAAGACACGATCGAAGCGGCAACACTTCCGGAACCTGGACGCCTGGAAGAAAATAGTCAGTTTGTTTCCTTTCATATGAACCTGGACCGAAACCTTAGTCTTTCTTTCGAACAGGATACTATATCTGATGAAATCGATAAGAGAACTATAAGACGCTATCTTCATCAACTAAAAAAAGTTAAAAGGAGATCAATTAGAAAAGCATTGATCCGGTCTGGTTCATTGAATTTTTTACCTGAAATAAAAATCTGGCTTAATAGAGAGGATGCACTGGCAGTCTTCAGGGCTTTGCCGGAAAATGTAAACATAGCGATCAAAATCAGTTCTAAATAATTACTTTTTAGTTTTTTACAAGAATCCAACTAAAAAGGTTCTTGCGAATAATATGAAAGATCCGAATGGGTTTATTCAACTCAGCTTGATTGTAGTAGGGTTTATCTCGATTCTAATACTAATTAAATTTGTTTTTAATATTCACCATAAATAAGAAAGTCAATATTTGAAATAATATTTTTAGGGATAGAACTATAATCTCCCGGCCACTTTTCTCAGCATTAAATCACTGAATTTAATATTGAGTTTTACTTATTCACAGATTGATAGTACATTTTGATTAATAAAATCTTAGATGAAATGAATAGCTTTTTCATAAAATCCAGTGAAGTCTCATGGCAAATTATTGATGAAGGCATTAAACGTAAAATTCTTGGATATAACGATAAAATTATGATGGTTCTGGTGGATTTTTCTGATAATATTGTCGCTCCAACTCACCATCATTTTCATTCGCAATGCACTTATATTCTGAGTGGAACATTTGAAGTAATTATAGATGGAAAAACGAGCCTGTTAAAAGAGGGGGATAGTTTTGTTGTTCCTCCAAACAAAACACATGGAGTTAAATGCATCCAGTCAGGTTTATTACTGGATGCATTTAGCCCAATCAGGGAAGATTTCTTAATAGAAAAAGTATAAACCTAATCATCGAAATCTCGGTCAATTTTTCACCAATTACGGCTCATTCTTCATGCTTCCTCCCCCTCTGTCTGACAGCCTCATATATCAGTATGGCTGATGCAACTGATACATTGAGGGAATCAGCTATACCGGCCATAGGAACTTTAATAATAGCATCTGAATATTTTCTCCAAATCTCCCTCAAACCCTCAGCCTCCGATCCCATGATTATTGCTGATGGACCGGAAAAATCAACTTCCGTATACGGAATGGCATGCTGTAATGCAGCCGAATAAATTTTTATTTTATTGGTCTGAAGAAAATTAATAGTTGTATTTGAATCAGATACAACTACCTGATTACTAAATAGACAGCCGAGGCTTGAGCGAATTACATTGGGATTGTAAACGTCAGTTTGAGGATCGCAGATGATCACAGCATTTACTCCCGCTGCATCAGCAGTGCGTAGAATTGCCCCCAAGTTACCGGGTTTTTCAATTGATTCCAGAACCAGAATCAATGGATTTCTCCAAAGTTTTAGATCTTCCAGGTTTAATTGAAATGTCCGGGCAAGAACAATAATCCCGTCAACATTCTCACGATAAGCTATTTTTGAATAAACCTGTTTTGATACTTCATAAACTTCTGCAGAGCTATTAAAATTCAAAAGCCATTCTGAAGCCTCCTGGCTGATGATATCTGTACAGTAGAAAATCGAAGTGATCACAACATTATTCATGCTGGCCCTTATAATCTCACGGATACCTTCGATAATAAAAATATTTTCCAGCTTTCTTTTCCCTGGTTTAGAAAGAGAAAGAACATATTTAATCCTGGGATTATATAAACTTGTTATCTGCAAGCCTGAAATTCATTTAATGCTTAAAGTAGTGTCCTGTAAATCCTTAAGGAAAATCTTGACTTACATGAGTTGCAATTCAAGAAATATTCCTGGTAAAATTTTATTTTATTTGAAAAATACAATTTCTTATTTTATTATTTCTTTCTGACTATTATTAAATTGATAATTTTTATTTTAACCTTTTAATTCCTCAAAATAGAATTGCCAATTTTATTATATAAAGTAAGTTAATTCATGATATCTGACCAAATATCGTTCAATTTATTAAGATATTTTAATCTCTGGTAAATTTAGTTATATGAATTAAAAACCACAGAAATAATATCCTGTCATATCCAAACACCAATAAAATACTTTAATGGTTGAGAAATATGATTTGAAAAAACCCGCATTATTTTTAATCTTGCTTTTTATGATTTTTACTTATATTTAAACCCTGACTCAAATTTTTTTTATGCAAACAGCAAATGAATTTCTACTCTGGCTTGATCAATATATTGGGGGCAATCAATGGTTCGTATTCCTTCTTTTGGGAACGGGGTTATTTTTTACTATCTACTTAGGATTCCCGCAAATAAAATATTTCCGTCATGCAATTCAAATTACAAGAGGGAAATTTGATAAAAAAGGAGATATAGGAGACACATCTCATTTTCAGGCATTGACAACAGCTCTTTCCGGTACAGTAGGTACAGGAAACATAGCGGGAGTAGCCTTTGCCATACACCTGGGCGGTCCTGCCGCACTATTCTGGATGCTTGTTACTGCGATGCTTGGCATGTGTACTAAATTCGTGGAGGTCACAATATCGCATAAATACAGGGATATTCTTCCTGATGGCAGCATATCAGGAGGCCCAATGTATTATATGAAGAAAAAATTAAATATTACAACACGATCAGGAAAATTGATTAAAACGGGTGCCTGGATTGGTGCTTTCTTTGCTTTTGCCACAATATTATCCTCATTTGGTACAGGAAGTCTTCCACAGGTTAACAGCATAGCTGATTCAATGCATGATGCTTTTTCACTTAATAAAATGCTTACTGGTGGGGTACTTGCAATTCTGCTTGCACTTATTATTATTGGTGGAATTAAAAGAATTGCAAAAGTTACCTCCACCCTTGTCCCTGTAATGGCTATAATTTATCTTATCGGTTCATTATTTGTTATTTTTACAAATTATCAGAATATTATTCCATCATTTACTTCAATTTTTGCGGATGCATTTACAGGAAGTGCAGCAGCCGGAGGATTTCTTGGTGCTGGATTTGCTTTTGCATTCAACAGGGGTGTCAACAGAGGCCTTTTTTCAAATGAAGCAGGTCAGGGATCTGCTCCCATCGCACATTCGGCCGCTCGAGCTCATGAACCCGTTTCCGAGGGAATGGTTGCCATACTCGAACCCTTTATTGACACAATTATCATTTGTAGCCTTACTGGGTTGGTCCTTCTTTCATCAGGCGTATGGAAAGAGAAACTCCCAAATAAATTTGAAAATGCTGACTTAAGTATTATTTCAGGCCGATATTCCGATTCTTCTAAAGCTGACAAAAAAGTCCTGAGCAATTTTCTTTTTCATAACAAACATGATGTAAACCTTTATACGGGAGATCTTAATGTGGTCAATGGGACTATTATGGATAATGTCACTCTCATTCATGCGCATTCAATTGCTGAGGAAGTGAAAGTCAAGAAAGGAGATGAGTTTTTCAATGGAATACTCCAGGCGACTAATGGAAAACTATCTGCCAGCGATATTTCCCAGGTGAATCTCTTTGGCAAATCGCTTATCCATAGTGCTGCCCTTACGACTGAGGCATTTAATCGAAGTTTTTTAGGAAATTATGGGCAATATATTGTAGCAATTGGGATATTGCTTTTTGCATTTTCAACATCAATATCATGGTTCTATTATGGAAGTCGGGCAGTAACCTACCTTTTTGGTGTAAAATATGATATTTATTTCAAGTTGGTTTATGTTACCGGTTTCTTTTTCGCTTCATTTACAGATACAACCATTATATGGAACCTTTCCAGCATTACAATTGCAGTTATGACAGTTCCTAACCTTATAGGGTTGTGGATATTACGCAAAGATATCAGGACAATTATTGGTGATTACTGGAAGGATTTTCATAATAACTGGCCGGGGATGAAAATACCTGTTAAATTAAAGCAGAATAAAATTAATTAACAGATTTGAATAATAAATTGAATTTTAAGATTTTTAATCTCTTTAGCTGTCAGGAGTGGAGACTTAAATTGACTTTTTATTTTATAAACTGCAAAATTGTAAACAAAGCCATTTCTTAAAAACCAGGATTCTTAGATTTCTTTGCAGATTTCCCGCTCTAATAGTACAATATTATTTCCTATTCAACAATAACACATTTTCCACATGATGTGTCTGTGGAAACATGTCCACCGGTTGTGCCTTCATAATTCGATAGCTGGATGACAATAATTCAATATCACGGGCTTGAGTAGCTGGATTACAACTTACATATATGATCCGTGCAGGAGATATTTTTTGAATTAAATCAACTACTTTTTTGTGCATTCCAGCTCGAGGTGGATCCGTAATGATAATATCAGGAACTCCATGAGCACTGACAAATGTGTCTGTCAGAAGATCTTTGATATCACCTGCCACAAAACGAGTATTTTTGATCCCATTAATTTCAGAATTAATGGAGGCATCCCTGATTGCCTCCGGAACAGATTCGATCCCAATAACTTTTTTTATTTTCCGCGCAATGAAATTGGCAATCGTACCCGTTCCGGTATATAAGTCATAAACCAATTCATTTCCATTAAAATTCGCAAAATCCATAACAGTACGATAAAGTT
>CAZKMG010000162.1:0-8571 GCA_964553465.1 uncultured Bacteroidaceae bacterium | reverse complement strand
GAAACAACCCGATCGGTTTATAAATTATTTGCTCAATTGTATCCTGTCCGTTCATGTTATAAACCATTAAACTATTAACTATAAGAAACAAAAATAAACTTCGAATCATTTGCTACTGTTTTACTCCTTTCAACAACCTGACATATTTTCTTAGATGGAAATGTTCAGTGAAATTTTCGAAACCGTGACTTTTCAGGATATCTTTCCAATCGCGTTTAATATAATCAAAAGCATAAACACACTCTACTTTCTTAAAAATAAACCGGTGAAGTCCAGGTATTTCATCCAGATCGAATTCTGCGAAATCAAGGATAAATAAATTTCCGCCAGGTTTTAAATGGTTAGCGGCATTTTGGATTACACTATTTCTTACCTCATTCGGGAACCCGTGAATAACAAAACTGATAAGTACTTTATCGAAGGTTTGTAGCATGTCAAATGGCTGGTCTATTCGTTTATTAATAAACTTTACACGCTTATCATCTTTGAATTTATTTAAGAATTGCTTCTCCATGTTTTCGGAAATATCTAAACCTGTAATATGACCTTTATCATTTAGATATCTACTCATCAGTTTGGCATTTCTCCCGGTACCGCAACCTAAATCCAGGATTTGGTCTTCGGGTTGGATATTTATTTCTTTTATGACCCTTTTAATAAAACTTTTATACGCTCCCATTGATACGAAATTCATTACATTATCGTAATATTTGGCTATGAGAGGAGTTAATTCAACTCCTGAATCGGGATATAGTTTTTTATTCATAAGTATGTTATTAATTGTATATATATTTTAGCTCAGTTTCTTATTAATAGTTTGATTGTAAATTGTTAAGCCCGGATTACTTTTTACAATCTATTTTGTAGATGAAATAGAATGCAAAAGAGATGATGAACATAAATAAACCAAAAAATTCCTGAAACCCAAATTGACTGATAATCCACCCTGCTGCAAGCGGAAAAACAGTTGGTAAAATATTTCCTGCACCTGCAAAACCAGCATACAATGCCCGGTTTTGGTTTCCAGATACTTCCAGTAACAAACCATTCATGGTTATTGAGTATAGAGAATATATGACCCCGCCCAAAATGAAGAGAAACTTCAATGTGGAGGCGTTGTCTATATAGATAACAATGATCGAGAGAAACAATGACAATAGCACATTACTATAAAGTAGCCACTTATACCTTATTTTCTTTGCTACCAGCAATACCATTACGCTAACAATCACAACACCTATTACTTTAAATAGCAAAAAAGAACCTGTATCACTACTGTCCGAATTGAATGTTTTTTTTGCATACAATATTACAAAGGGTAAAAAAGAGATGGCAATTCCCTGTGTGTTTACAAATCCAAGGAAGAATATAAGTTTTTTGTTATTAGTCAATTCTGATTTTAATACTTTAAAAAATTCTCTTAATCCTGAAATTTTCAGAACCGACGGCACCTGTTCCTTTACCTTCCAGAAGCCACCAGATGCAATCAGCAGTAGTGTTCCCCCTATAAGAAACATATAAGCGTAGTTCAATGGGAATGTTGAAATTGTCAAAGTTTTTTTAGCCAAGAATGCTGATAACAAAACGACAACCCCTGCGATAATTTGCTTTGTTGAAAAAAAAGTTTTTCGCTTCTCCTCATTAATTGTCTTTCCTAAAATATCGGTATAACTGATAACTGTAAAGGCCCCACCAAGAGAGAAGAGCGTTATAAACAGAAAAATATACCATAGAATAAGTTTTGATTGGTGTGATTGAATAAAAAAGAACATTAACCCGAGGGCTAATAATGATAAGACTCTTGAATTGATACCAAGCAATAAAAATTTCTTTTTGAAAGGTTTGTTACTGATATATGGAGCAAAAAAAAGTTGTGTAAAACTTGAACCTCCCAGCATGATAGCTGTCATCATTCCAACATGCATGGCATTTCCACCCGACTCGATAAGCATAGCAGGAATGACTGTATCAACATCCATGAAGTTTTGGGCAATAGCCAGAAATCCTGCATGCCAAAGAAACGCATTAAAATTAAGTTTAGATATTTTGCTTGAGAATGTCAGTTTGAAACTTTCTGAATATTCTTGCCAAATTGGCTTGATTCCAAGACGTTTATATTTAAACCTTTCAGAAAATCTATAATTGCTTCACCTTTTTTCTGTGAACCATGCGTTTATACTTCATCGGAATTTTTAAACCTATTGATTTCTTTAGTCATGATGAAATTATTAATTTAAATTTTTAATTAATCGTATTAAATGAACAGGACTTGACTGCAATTGCTACAATTGTACCTTCTGCCCCAGTAGTAGTAATCTGGAGGTATTTTATTGCAATACAATTACCAGCAGCAAACACTTCGAAGATATTGGTTTTCATATCTGCGTCCACCATAATTTTATTCCGTTCATTAAGATTTACGACATCTCTAAGGAATCTGTGCCGGGCAGATAACTTATTTAAAAGACGAGACTATATTTCAACAAGTCGCCTTTGCCCCTTACATTTTATTTTTTGTTGATGAACTTGTAAGGGTTTTTCTGGAAACAGGCAGTATAAAACAATTAAATATGCATTGGATAAAACAGGGTGATTTCATGGCTTTTTTATCCATATTTGGTGACAATGTTTCCAACTGTTCGACAGTTGCCTTAAAAGATTCAACAATATGCATGATTGAAAAAAAGCATAAAAACAATTATTAATGAAAAATGCTGATTTTACTATGCGAATTCAAGGACATACGCTAATCTTTTAAAATAGAATTATTTAATTGAATAATATCACTTGAATCACAGTTTTTGCAGTTACTTTCCGGTTTGGTTGTAACTATTGTTTCATGACAATTTTCGCATCTGTACCAATAATCATCAGTAATAAAAGTCCCTCCATGAATAATGATTGCCTTCCCTTCCACGAAAGCTTTTGCAATATTTTTGCGAGCTTTGTCGTATAGCCGTGTAAAAGTCGGACGTGAAATGTTCATCTTTTTTGCAGCCTCTTCCTGTGTAAGGTTTTCATAATCGGCAAGCCTCAAAGCCTCATACTCTTCATACTTTAAATCAACAGATCCCAATTCCCGCATGGGAATCCCAAAGGGTTTATATCCTTCCATCATGGGAGGATTTTTTATCCATCGCGATCTTATCCGGTTTGGCATTTGCTAGAAAGTCTGTTTTGTAAAAATATTATAGATACAAAAGTAATTATTAAATGCACTAATGTTCATTTAATCATATTTTTTTTAATTTTTCAGCCATACCCGGCTCGAAGCTCATCCCGATAGCTATCGGGAGGCAGAGCACGTGACTTTTAATCAGGGGTCCGAGGGTTTGAATCCCTCCGGCCTTGTTATAAAAGCTTTTACCAAACCTTCCAAAATATATAAAATATTGGTTACACGAATCCCTTCTTTAGCAATTGTTTCCATTCTTTTATAAGTAATTTGCTCATTATTATATTTCAAATGCATCCGTGTTTATTCCAAATGCACTCATGCCAAATAAGGCATAGTCATATTTAACCGGGTCCTCTGGATCAAATTTTCGTAATGTAAATGTGAGTTCACGGACGGCTTTCCAATCATCCTGTTTTCTTGTAAGTAACCCCAATTCCCTTGCCGTGTTTCCGGAATGAATATCAAGTGTAATGTACAAAGCCGAAGCAGGTATATCCCATAATCCAAAATCCACTCCTCTGATGTCTTTCCTTACCATCCATCGAAGAAACATGTTCATTCTTTTTGCTCCGGCATTCCGGTCAAGGTCAGGTATATGCTTTAAAGTTCTTCGCGGGAAGGGTATACTGAAGAATATATTCCTGAAATGCTTTATAGTCTCAGGAATATTTCCATATAATCTGAATCCTTCTTCAAAAACTCCTTTTAATCCATGATAATTAAGATAAATATTCCTGAGTGAATTTAGAAAGAAAAAACAGTCGGTCCCATTAAAAGTCCTGTGTTTAAATTGAATAAAATATTCCAATTGATCCTCATCAGCCTGCATAAGAAATTCAAAAGGACCTCCTGGCATACTATCAACAAGACTATACGCATTTCGGATAATCACCGATCTATTGCCCCAGGAAATACTTGAGGTAATAAAAGCTGAGATTTCGATATCCTCACGCAGACTGAAGGAATGTGGGATCTGAATTGGATCAGTTTTTATGAATGAGGAGCGATCATAAAAATCGTAATTCTCTTCCAGTAATTCTTTAATATTATTAAAATTCAAAGGAATAAATTTTCAGGAATCATAGATTAAGCCGTCCTTCAGGTGCAATCTTCGATCAGACATTTCAGCCAGTTGGGGATCATGAGTCACGATTACAATGGTTTGACGAAATGTATCCCGCAGGTTAAAAAACATTTCATGCAATTCCTTTTTATTACGGGCATCAAGATTTCCTGAAGGTTCATCTGCCAGTACAACTGAGGGATTGTTGATAAGAGCACGTGCAACAGCCACCCGTTGTTGCTCTCCTCCGGACAGTTCGGTTGGTTTATGGTGCAATCGTTCCTCTAATTTTAAAAATTTTACTAATTCTCTTGCTTTATTTTCTACTTTTATTCTCGCACTTCCACTAATGTAACCAGGTATACAGACATTCTCAAAAGCAGTGAATTCAGGTAGAAGGTGATGAAACTGGAAAACGAAACCAATATTTCGATTACGAAAACGGGCAAGTTGCTTCTCACCCAGTGAGGTGATATTTGTATTATCAAAAAAGATTTTCCCTGAATCGTAGGGTAATAAAGTTCCTAATATTTGCAAAAGAGTGGTTTTTCCTGTTCCGCTTGCTCCTATAATAGAAACAATTTCGGCCTCTTTTATATCAAGATTAACTCCTTGTAAAACCCTGAGTGAGCCAAAAGATTTATGTATATTATCAGCAATAATCATTAAAATGTCAACAGATTATGAGTTTCAGTCATTATACATAGTCTTATTGACATCATCAATTTCATCAGATACAGCTTTAACTTCATCATCTACGGCATTCTTAAAATCTTTTACTTCATCAGTATTAATCTCTTCCTCCACATCATTTATAAGTGACTGTGCCTGACTTTCGAGGTTACTTTTAATTTCCTTGAATTCCTTTGCCACTTCTGATGTCTGCTCATTGAACTCTCTTTTGATATCATCAGTAGCTTTTTTAAATTCGCGCATACCTTTACTTAGTCCTTTGGCAATTTCAGGCATTTGTTTGGATCCAAAAAGTAAAAGCACCACGATAAAAACAATGACAATTTCCCCTCCGCTGATAAATAATACATTATCAATCATGGCAATTATTTTGAACAAAGATAAATGAACTATTTACAAATTAAAAGGCTTTCTATATTAATATAGAAAGCCCTTTAATTATTACAAAGTATTTATTTTACTGTTGATTCTCCTTTTCTTTTAGTAATTGTATCATAAACGACCGGAGTAGCAACCCATACAGATGAATAGGTTCCGATGCCGATACCTATCAAGAGGGCAAATGCAAATCCTCTGATCACCTCTCCTCCAAATAAAAACACCACAAGAATTACCATAAGTGTTGTGAGTGAAGTGATCATGGTTCGGCTTAGAGTACTGTTCATGGCACCGTTCATGTTCTCAAAATCGGATCGTTTCTTGTACAATCCTCTGTATTCCCTCACTCGGTCGTATACAATCACAGTATCATTAATTGAATAGCCGACAACAGTCAATATAGCTGCAATAAAGGACTGGTCAAGTTCCATTGAAAATGGCACTATGCCATGTAGTAAAGCAAATGCACCAATCACAAAAAGAACATCATGTGCAAGGGAAACTAATGCCCCTAATCCAAATTGCCAGTTACGGAACCTAATAATAATATACACTGCGATGCCAACAAGCGCGAGCAAAACAGCCCATATCGCCTGTCTTTTAATATCACTTGCAATTGTTGGCCCCACTTTCTGTACACTTTTAACATAATCATCTGAACTTATAAACCTATCCAGTCGAGCATCACTTTTCAACAGAGGTTTTATCCCGGTAAATATTTTTGATTTGATAATACTATCAACATCCGGTGCATCGCTATCGATCAAATATTTGGTAGTTATTCTAACCTTATTTAAGCTACCGAAAGTGATTACCGATGGAACAGTTTCAAATTGCCCTGCCAGTTTTTCCCTGATATCAAGTGTATTCACTTCCTCGGGGAATTCAATGATATAATTTCGTCCGCCGGTAAAATCAACTCCCGGACTCAATCCACGGGTAAACAATGCAACAAGACCAATAGTAATCATTCCAGCTGAAAATAGATAAAAATACTTTCTCATACCAAGAAAGTTAATATTGATATTCTTGAGTGCGTTGTGAGTCAATGGCGTTGAGAAGGTAATATCTCTGTTTTTGTCAAGTAATCTTTCATACACCAGGCGAGTGAGGAATATGGCGCTGAAAAGGGAAGTGACTATACCAATGACGAGAGTAGTGGCAAAGCCTTTTATCGGACCTGTACCAAAAGTGTAAAGAATTATTCCCGTAAGGATTGTTGTCACGTTTCCATCGATAATTGCAGAATATGCATTCTTGTATCCGTCAGCAATAGCAAGCTTTATACCCTTCCCGGACGAAAGTTCTTCTCGGATACGCTCATAAATTATAACATTAGCATCTACTGACATACCAATTGTAAGCACAATACCAGCGATTCCTGGTAGGGTTAATATTGCCTGAAGTGAAGCCAGTACACCGATAAGGAAAAACATGTTGGCAACAAGAGCAAGGTCAGCAATAAAACCAGCTCGCCGACTATAATAAAGGACCATGAATACAAGTACTACAATAAATGCAATAATGAAAGAGTTCAGACCTGAATCAATAGATGATTGCCCGAGAGAAGGTCCAATAACCTCACTTGATTCTATCCTTGCCCTAGCAGGCATCTTCCCCGACTTAAGGACATTTGCAAGATCGGTTCCTTCTGCCTGAGTGAAATTACCAGAGATAGTAGAGCTTCCCCCTTTTATTTCGCTATTCACAACAGGGGCAGAAACAACTGCATCATCAAGTACGATTGCAAGACATCGGTTAACGTTTTCACGTGTAAGGTTGGCCCATCTCTTTGCTCCTTCAGCATTCATTGACATATGAACTTCCACCTCACCTTTAAACTGCCCAAATGCCATATTAGCATCTGTTATGTACCTCCCACTTAAGGATGCCCCCTTTTCGCGACTTGCTTTGAGTGCAAATAATTGCATGAATACATCATTCCCTTGCATAGGTTTTTGTCCCCAATAAAACCTCATTTCAGTTGGAAATATTGACTTTATCTGGGGCCTCTGTAAAATCGAATTAACTTTAGATGTATCACGGATGTTTGCGATACCTACTACTGATCCTCGCACAGGCTGACTGTTGTTATCAAGGTAGGGTATTAAAATTGAAAATAAAGGATTTTCTTTCCTGGCCTGATCCTCCTCTGAAAGACTAAGATCTGTTGAATCAGCACCACCCAAAAGACTGATTTCCCCAGTATCTTTTTTAGGTTCAAGCAGGGATATCGGCTGGGACTTTTCTTCAGGTTCTTCAGTTCCTTTGGCTAATAAAGCCTGGTTATCTGTATCCTGAATTTCTTTGAGTAAATTATTTGCTTCCTGCAAATATTGTAGAACTTCCTCATTTTCGTAAGTAGTCCAAAATTCAAGGTTTGCCGTTCCTGTAAGTAGTTTCGTTACTCTTTCCGGATCGCTTACACCCGGTAACTCAATAAGAATCCTGCCCTGTCGCTCAAGTCGTTGTATGTTTGGCTGAACGACTCCAAACCGGTCAATCCTGTTCCGGAGTACGTTGAAGGAATTGTCGATTGCACTTTCCGCCTCAGCCCTGAGATAATCTACAACTTTAGCATTATCCGTATTCAAATCAATTTTTCCACGGGTTTCTGGTGTCATAAAGAATTGGGCCAGTTTGCCTCCCGGATTTTGTTCTTCAAAGGATTCTGCAAAAAGTACTACAAAATCTTCCTGACTGGTAACTTTTTTAACACGAGCTCGGTTTAAAGTCTGGATAAATACCGGATCTGTAAGATAATGAGGTGATGCCAGAGATTTTATCACATCTTCCACAGATATTTCGAGAATTACGTTCATCCCTCCTTTCAGGTCAAGTCCAAGGTTGATCTCTCTCTCTTTACATTCCATGTAGGTGTACTTCCTCAACCAGAAGAAATTATATACTATTTCTCCAGAAAGTGAATCAAGATAATTTCTTTCCTTGACAGGATCACCATTAGAATATTTTACGGCATCTCTTTCTGTTTTTTTGGTAATAACAGTGAAAGAAATCTGATACACGCAAATGATTGCAAAAACTATAGCAAGTAAACGGATAGCTCCTTTATTCTGCATTTTGTAACAATTTTATTTTTCAATTAATTTTTTACCTAAAAATGAGCGGCAAATATAATACTAATTTTTCAGAATTCATATGAAGAAAAATGGTGTTGAATAAGCATATATTTTTAGTTTTCAGATAGTTTTTAACCTTCATTTATTTAATAAAAGTACTAACTTTTTATAATCAATCA
>CAZKMG010000161.1:0-8652 GCA_964553465.1 uncultured Bacteroidaceae bacterium | reverse complement strand
TTACCCCGAGTGGGAACACCACGGGGACGTGGGTTTATGATATTAGCACGGTTGCGAGCGATGCCTCACTCAGCGGTTACCGCAATGCGAGTGACACAACAGCTCTAACTTTCAGTGATATATTAGTCAATACGAGTAATACGGTACAATGGGTTGATTATACGTTCACGCCAAAGATATTAAATCCAAGGACGGGTTTGAGTTACTGTCTGAATGGAGTTGACACTACAATTCGTATATATATTAACCCAACAGTAAAGATAATTGTAACAGCAAGTGATACAGTGATATGTAACAATACAAGTATCAGCTTTAGTTTTGTTAATAATCAAATAACCACCGGAGTGATAGTTTATGATCTGACGGCTACATATGTGAATGTAAATGGAGTACATGCGGATGGCAGGTACAACCTTAATCCCTTTACAGACACATTAGATAATATAAGTCCTTTAATTCAGGAAGTTCACTATACATTCAAACCGGTAATTCAGAATGCGAAACAAGGGTTTGATTGTTCAAATGGAATTGATACGACAGTAGTAATAAAAGTGGTCCCGACTCTCTCATCCTTAGCGGTAGCAGATACTTTTTTTGGAGGAAGGAATATAAGATGCTTCAACGAAAGTAATGGTAAAATTAATATAAGTCCATTCGGAGGGTATTACCTGCAGAATTACTTTTTTGAATGGACAAAAGGGGGAGTTCCAATTTCGACACCTACAGTTGAGGATCCTGCTGACCTGAGTGCAGGATTATATAAATATCGTGTTGAAGATATAATTGGTTGTTACTTTGAAGATTCAGTTCTTTTAACAGAACCTGATTTATTAGTAGCCATTGACAGTATCAGGCCAGTATATTGTGTTGGAGCTAATGACGGAGAAATTTATCTTACTGATATTACTGGAGGAACTCCTTATCCCGATTACTTTTATACCTGGACTAGTTATGATGGATTTATTCAACATACAAGAAACATTACTAACCTTAGGTTCGGACAATATGATCTGGAATTAACTGATATTAATGGATGTCTTTTCAGTTCATCCTATATCGTTGATGCAGCGGTCCCTGTGATCGTAACTCCTGAAGTGAGTACATTCGGTGATTATCAGATTTCATGTTATAACAGAGATGACGGATATATAAATATTTTTACAACCGGAACCGGAAGTGAAAGTACATTTACCTATTCCTGGTTTGGGGATGGTGGGTTTACTTCAAATGAGAAAGATATTGATTCATTGAAAGCAGGTAGTTATTTTATAACAGTAACGGACTCTTTGGGATGCATTGGATCAGAAGCAGTTGTAATAAACCAACCAGATTCAATTATTATTACAAGGGTAGGGCAAAAATATCAACGAAATTTTGATATAAGTTGTTTTAATGAATCAGATGGGATAATAAATCTTGCGATTACAGGTGGGCATACTTACAGGCAGGGAAATACATATGACTGGACAATGGACGGTAATCCAGGCTTTACGCGGAGTACTCAAAATATTTCTGGTCTTGCTGCCGGAATTTATAATTTAGCGCTGACAGACACATTTGGATGCCAGGCAGTTCACAGTGATACATTAATTCAGCCACCTGAAATTATTCTTGACACTCTATCCATCTCTGACTATAATGGATATCAGGTTTCCTGCAAAGGATCTCAGAATTCTTTCCTTGATCTGGAAGTTACAGGAGGGGAAGGACAATTTTTATATAATTGGACCACAATAGATGGATATTTAACCAATCCCACAGATCTTGATCAGTCTAATTTACCTGCCGGAACTTACACGTTGGTAGCGACGGATGAAATATCATGTTTCAGATCCTGGGATATCCAGATCAATGAACCAGATACATTAGCTATTAATCCAACGTATTCTGAAATAAATGGATACAGGATTTCCTGTCATGGTGGAAATGATGGAGATATTACTCTTAATCCGGCCGGAGGTGTGATTCCCTATAATTATAATTGGACAACCGTGGATGGATCCGGATTAATTCAGGGAAATGAAAACCAATCCAATCTGACTATTGGAAATTATACTATTCAAATAACTGATGCGAATAACTGCCAGGCGGAATGGATACTCACATTAAATGAGCCAGATTCCTTAGAGACCAGTATCATTCCGACTACCATAACGTGTTATGGTAATGATAATGGTGCTGCTGACCTGACTGTTACTGGAGGAGTAACTGATTATTCATATTTATGGAATACTGGTGCCACAACACAGGATATTGATTCCCTCATTATAGGAACATATTATGTCCAGGTTACGGATGCGAACGGTTGTGTTATTAATGACTCAACAACCGTAACAGAACCTCCGGAAATACTAATAAGCCTTAATTCTCCTCCACAATATAATGGAAAGATGATTTCATGTTTTGGTGAATCGGATGCAGATATTATTTCATCCGTTAGCGGAGGCAAAGGTATGTTCAGGTACAATTGGTTGCCGGGAGGGTTAACAACACCGGAAATTAACAATGTTCCGGCCGGAACGTATTATCTTGAAGTAATGGATGATAATGATTGCGTTGCCAGTGATAGTATTATAATTACTCAGCCTCAGCCGTTAATTACAGAGGTATATTCAACAGATCCTACCTGCTTTGGTAAAAATGATGGAACTATCACCTTAATTGTTCAGGGTGGTACTCCTGATTATACCATTGTTTGGCCAGAAATTAATCAATCTGGACAAACAGCAGTTGATATTGGAATTGGTACATATTCAGTAAGCATCTCTGATTTAAATGGTTGTCATATTGACACTTCCAGGTCTTTAAGTCAGCCAGATCCTTTAATTATTACAAAAACATTCGTAAATCCATCATGTCCGGATAAATATAATGGATTTATCGATGTTCAGGCAACAGGAGGGAATCCTCCCTATTTATTTAAATGGAGCAATGATGTTGAAGGTGAACATCTGGAAGACCTCAGAGAAGGAAAATATATTTTAAAACTTACGGATAACCTTCAATGTTTATTGATAGATACTACCATACTTAAAGGAATCAGGAATTCATGTTTAGAAATTCCCACAGCATTTTCGCCAAATGGGGATGGGGTCAATGACACATGGGAAATACTTGAAATTGAGCTATATCCAAATGCTTCAGTTGAAATATATAACCGTTGGGGCGAAAGAATCTTTTATAATAATCATGGATATTCTGTGAGATGGGATGGTACTTATAAAGGGAGGGATTTGCCAATTGATTCCTACCATTATATAATTGACCTTAAAAATGGCCGTGATGTAATTACAGGAAATATTACAATAATCAGGTAGAAACAGGTCTAAAAATAATAATTGTATTTTTGAAATTTACTTAAATCGCATTGAAAAAGTTTATAAAAAATATCGTTTTTCTTATTTTAATTGTCCTGCCAATCAAGCTTGATGCGCAACAACTTCCATTATATACTCAATATATGAATAATGGATTTTTAGTAAATCCAGCCATGTCGGGGTATGATGGCTATACAACCTTTAATATGACCTACAGAAAACAATGGGTTGGGTTTGAAAATTCCCCTACAACATATTCTCTGAGTGGACAAACTCGTTTACTAAAACGATCTTACCTTATAGTGGATAAAAAGGTCCGGAATAACATTGCAAAACCCAGCACAAAAGGGAGGGTTGGTCTTGGCGCTTCGGCCTTTAATGATATTAACGGTCTTGTAAACAGGACAGGAATTCAGTTTTCTTATGCATATCATATTTATTTACGCAAAACCCAGATTTCTTTTGGATTAGCAGGTCAGGCCTTTCAGTATAAAATAGATGAGAGCAAATTAATTTTTGGGAATGAGAATTATGATCCTCTTAAAAATAGCGGATTAAATATGGTTGCATTTATTCCCGACGCAAATTTCGGATTTTACTGGTCCGGAGATAAATTTTATTTAGGTTTTTCTGCAAATCAATTGTTTCAATCAAGTCTTAAACTTGGAAGCCCGGACCTTGGAAGGTTGAAACTTTACCGGCACTATTATTTTATGGGAGGATATAGATTTGAAATTTTAGATGGATTTGAAATTGAACCATCAACTCTTATAAAAACCTCTGAACAGCTTATCCCTCAGGCTGATTTAGGAATAAAGTTATTTTACCTGACAGATTATTGGGTTGGTTTGTCATACCGTACCAGTGGATCAGTATCTGCTATGTTTGGAGTAAGAATAAATCAGATTTATTTAGGCTACGCATATGATTATGCACTCTCCAGTATTCGGAAGCACAGCTTTGGTTCAAATGAAATATTACTTTCTTTGAAATTAGGATCCAATGTTCGAAGATTCAGATGGATAAACAGGTACTAAGAAGATGGGGATCATTCAAAAGCAAACCATAAAAGGCACAATATATTCTTATTTAGGAGTAATTATTGGTTTCCTGACAGCTGGAATTATTTTCCCCCAAATCCTTAGCACACAGGAAATAGGATTACTTAAGTTATTAGTATCTTTTTCTGTCATTTTTTCACAGCTTGGATCACTTGGATTTGCCAGTGTTATTAACCGCCTTTTCCCATATTTCAGGGATAAGGAAAGTGGACACCAGGGCTTTCTAATAATTGCAATAATTGTTTCTCTGATTGGGTTTGCTTTAGCAACGCTCAGTCTCGAAATTCTCAAACCATTTATAATTAGAAATAACATTAAAAACTCGGAACTGTTTGTTGAGTATTTCAATTTTCTTACCCCTTTGATTTTTTTTACCCTTTTTTTTAACCTGTTCGATACTTATATTAAAGCTATCTATGATGCTGTAATTGGAACAATATTAAAAGAGCTTGTCCAGAGATTATTAATTTTGTGCTTCATCCTTCTGTATTTCTTTAATTTCATTCCTATCAGGACTTTCATCATCCTGTATGTTGTTGCCCTGTGCATTCCAACGGTTATAATAATGGGTATTCTGATTTTAAAAAATGAATTTAAAATTAAAAGACCGGGTATGATTTTTAATAATTCTATGAAAAAGGAAATGATTTACCTGAGCTTTCATGGGATTCTTGCCGGGCTTGGGGCCACCGTCCTGCTCCAGGTGGATAGTATACTGGTAAACAAATATCTTGGACTTGCACAAACTGGAATTTATGCAACAGCATTTTTTTTTGGTACAATAATTCTCATTCCCTCCAGACCATTAAGTAAAATTGCATCTACAATATTAGCTGACTCCTGGAAATCGGGTGACATGGATAATATTCAAATGATTTACAAAAAAAGTTGCCTGACTCAAGCTATTATAAGTATATTACTTTTTGTCCTGTTATGGGTGAATATTAATAATGTATTCCATATCATTCCCTCAGAATATATTACGGGAAAATGGGTAATTTTCATTATTGGACTGACAAATGTTATTGAGATGTCCACCGGGATAAATTCCATGATCATTCAGACATCCAAATCTTACAGGATAAATACACTTTTTATAGCAATCTTTCTGGTCATGCTGGTAGTTTCAAATATTATCCTGATACCAATTTTCGGATTACCCGGGGCTGCATTGAGCGCACTTATTTCAAATTCTACAGCCAATTTATTAAGATTTGTTTTTTTGAAAAAGAAATATAAGATGCAACCTTTTAATTACAAAATACTTCTTGTAATTGGTTTTGGTGGATTATCTTATCTTGCGGGATTTTTAATACCTACTTTTGGTAACTTTATAGTTGATATAGGAGTAAGAAGTTCATTTACAGCACTAATCTTTATTTTCCTTGTACTGAGGTTTAAAATTTCAGAGGATATAAACATTGAAGTTAATCGTATTTTAAGGACTAATCTCTTTTAACTATTAATATGTAAATAGATCCTCCAAGGGCAAGTATTAACAAGAGAGTACTGACCATGGAAATTTTAATACCGGTGAAGTAAGATTTGGGTTTAAAGATAAATTCAGCCTCATGTTTTCCCGCAGGCAAAACCCCTGCTCTCAGGATATAATTGACCCTGAAATGAGGGATAGCTTTTCCATCAATTAAAAGTTGCCATCCGGCAGGATAATATACTTCTGAGAACACGGTCAATTGATCAGAAGAGGCTTGATAACTATATTTCAGATCGTTTGGGGCATAACTTATAAGTTTAATATAATTAGAAGAATCAATTGAAAAAGTTCTGCCATTTAATAGAGATTCGAAATTTTTATTTATTATTAAATTTTCCCTGGGATTAAGCGTTTTCAGAGCCCTTATTTCTTCATCAGCATTTTCAACAACTATATATGAAGGAACGAACCATGCATTACCATGTGCAGAAGGCCTTAATACGGGTATTGGAACTCCGGTGGTCGGATCCCTTTTAATAAGATATTTTGTATTTAACATATCAAGAATGGTATCGTTCCCACTTGAAAGATACATGTCAACCAGATCTTGATATCTTCTGATCTTTGCTCCATGATAACCACCAATAGACTTATGAAAATAAGATGCCCTGGAGCTACTAAAAGGATTTCCTACAGAAAGGTCGAAAACCCTGAAATACATATCTTTATCATTCAGGATAGCTTTATCGGCTTCATTTGAAATGTAAGGATTATCCATATTTCTTTTGGGCACAAAATTATCATCATTTATGTACCTTTTATTTACTGGCCACAGGTCGATAAGAAGTAACAAAGGGAAAAGAACATAGAATGTTTTATGACTTATTTTCTTTGACCATAATAGAAAAATAAGAGCTGCAGTTGTGAGAATTATAAGAAGTGAGCGGAAAGCATCTTTGCTTAATAGCTCAGCTCTGTCATCTTTCAAATGGCTAACCCAATCCCCATATCCTTTGGAAGAAAGGATCCCATCCACAAATCCATTCAAATCAGATATTCGAGGAAAAATAGCAAATATCAGGCAGATTGCACCAACTAACCCCAGTGCATAAGTGAAAGCTTTTTTAAACTCAACAGGCTTAATACTTGTATTTAAAATATTGTATATAGTATAAATGGCAAATAAAGGGATTGCAAACTCTGCAATTACCAGAATCATGGACATAGTCCGGAACTTATTATACAGCGGGAAATAATCAAGAAAAATATTAGTTAGGAACATAAAATGTCCTCCCCAGGATAATACTATGGCAAAAAGAGTGATGGAAAACAACCACCATTTAACAGGTCCTCGAAGAAGGAACATCCCAAGGACAAAAATAAAAATAAGCGAAGCTCCAATATATACCGGCCCGGAGGTACCGGGTTGTGCTCCCCAATATTGTGTAAATACAGCAGGATTTCCAGAAATGATGTTTATTGCATCCTGTGGTCCAAACTTCTTGCTAAGATATTTAAAGATATTTGAATCTTTTTCGAATATCTTTCCCGATGACCCGCCTTTAAAATTTGGAATCAGTAAATTAAATGTTTCACCTTTAGTATATGACCAGGCTGTGGCATAAGATCTGTCAAGACCTTTTGTTTTATCATCCGAATTAGTTGCCAGATCAGATGGTCCCCTCATGGAATACTTTGAATATTCATATACAGTCCAAAGTCCGGTAAAATTCATACCAACAGCTAAAAGTACTGCAGCGATTAATAATCCTGTTCTTTTAAAGAATTTCTGAATGTTTTTCTCTTTTAAGGCCTTTACACCTTCGAAGATTCCCATGAATAAAAGAATGAGAAGGGTATAGTAAACAATTTGTAAATGATTTGTAAGTAGTTGAAGTCCAAGAAATAAGCTGAAAAGCACAGCGCCAATCAGGGCTTTATTTTTATAAGTATAGTAAGCCGCTCCAATAACCATGGGCATATAACCCAGAGCCATTGCTTTAGTTATATGTCCTGGTTCAAGTATAATGAACAGATAAGACGAAAACCCATATGCAATCCCTCCTGCAAAACTTAACCAGGGTTTCATGCCGAAAAGTTGCAGAAGAATATAAAATCCAAGCATGTATAAGAAAATAAAGCAGATAGGGCGAGTAGGGTAAGAAGTCAAAAAACCATTAATGAATGAAAGGATTTGACCCGGATGTCTCATATTTATAAGGTAAGCCGGCATACCACTGAACATTGAATTTGTCCAGAGTGGTTCAATGCCGGTTTTATCCCGGTAATCAATAATTTCCTTCGACATGCCATAGTATCCCTTTACATCTGATTGATCAAGTGTTTTTCCTTCGAATGCAGGAGTAAAATATACAGATGAAATTACAATAAATGCGATAATGGCAAAAAAATGAGGCGCTATTTTAGAAGCAATGTTTTTTATCATTTTTAAGGTATTCTGAATGTTTTAAAAGTAAAAAGAATTTCAAATCCTTCAAATAAATTCCGCTGAAATAATTATTTAATTTTATAGTATCTTTAACATTTAATTTACAGGTATTTATCAATATCAGAGATGCTGAACCACAAATCTATACTAATTACAGGCGGAACAGGTTCTTTTGGAAAGAAATTTACAGAAATAATATTAAAAAACTATCCTGAAGTCAATAGACTTGTCATTTATTCCCGGGATGAACTGAAGCAATTTGAAATGTCCCAGATATTTCCCAAGGATAAATATCCTATGGTCAGGTTCTTTATCGGGGATGTTAGAGATACCTCCAGGTTAAAAAGAGCCTGTGAGGGTATCGACTAGAGGAGATTTGTGTGACCAGCG
>CAZKMG010000160.1:0-8676 GCA_964553465.1 uncultured Bacteroidaceae bacterium | reverse complement strand
TAACAATTAGATTATGAGTACAATAAAAGATCTGAATCCAAAACCTGTCTGGGAAATATTTTACCAGATAACACGCATTCCACGACCATCCAAGAAAGAAGGGAAAGCCGTTAAATTTGCAAAGGAATTTGGCGAGAAACTTGGATTAAAGACGATTGTTGATGAGGTTGGAAACGTTATTATCAGCAAACCTGCTTTTACGGGTATGGAGAATAAAATGGGAGTCATTTTACAAGGACATCTAGATATGGTGCCGCAAAAGAACAGTGATAAGGTACATGATTTTGAAAATGATCCCATTGAAACCATTATTGACGGTAATTGGGTAAAAGCTAACGGGACTACTCTTGGGTCAGATAATGGTATTGGAGTGGCTTGTGCATTAGCTGTGTTACAGGATAAAAATATCAAAAATGGTCCGTTAGAGGTGCTTCTTACAATTGATGAAGAAACAGGAATGAGCGGAGCATTTGGCTTGAATCCTGGACTTTTAAGAGGGGATATATTGCTTAATCTGGACTCTGAAGATGAGGGTGAGTTATATATTGGCTGTGCAGGAGGAATGAATTCAGAGGGTACTTTGGTTTATAAAGAAACTACTGTTCCTTCTGGTATGCTTGCTTTCCGACTTTCAGTTACTGGATTGAAAGGAGGACATTCTGGGTTGGATATTAATCTTGGCCGGGGAAATGCGACCAAGATTATGAATAGACTGCTCTGGTCATTACAGGATGTAGGGATGAGAATCTCGAATTTTGCAGGTGGTAATCTGAGGAATGCCATTCCCCGTGAATCTTTTGCAATAGTGTGCATACCCGGATCAAATATTGAAAAGTTCATTGCATTAATTACAGAAAATGCAGAAATAGTTAAATCAGAATATGCAGTCACTGAACAGGGTTTTAGTATTAAAGCAGAAAAAGTAAATCTACCGGAAAAAGTTATGGATGAGCAGGACCAGCAGAAAATTATCAGGCTGATCTACAGTATCCCCCATGGAGTGGTGCGAATGAGTGATGAAATGCATGGAATTGTTGAAACTTCCACTAATATGGCAATTGTTAATGCAGAGAATGGCAACTTAACGATCATCTGCTTACTCCGTAGTTCAGTTGATTCGGCTAAATTAAGCCTGGGAAACATGACTCAATCAGTAATGGAACTCGCAGGTATGAAAGTGATTCATGATGGAAGTTATCCCGGATGGAAACCAAATCTTTCTTCACCTATTCTTAATATAATGAAAGATCTCTATAATAAAAAGTATGGAAAAGTACCTGATGTAAAAGTTATTCATGCAGGTCTGGAATGTGGAATAATAGGTGCAATTTATCCCAAGATGGACCTTATTTCTTTTGGACCTACCATCCGTTTCCCGCATTCTCCCGATGAAAAAGTGAATATTGACTCGGTAGGAAAATTCTGGGATTATTTGGTTGAAACTCTTGAAAAAATTCCAATAAAAAAATAAAAAAGATTTGGAATTATAAGGAATAATATCTTTTCACTAATTCTGTTCCTTATTTCCTAAAAAACTCTTTGTGCAATTTTTCTTATATTATCCGATATTCCTATCGTATAATAATGAATTGCTGGAACTCCAGCTTTTTTTAATGTGAGAGACTGCGCAACTGTCCATTCAATGCCCAACTCTTTGACTTCAGCGTTACTTTTACATTTTTTTACATCTTTTACCAGTTCATTTGGAATGCTGATATGAAATACCCTGGGCAACATTTCTATATCCTTCATCGATATTAATGGTTTTATCCCTGGAACAATTGGAACGTTGATATTATTTTTTCGACAAAGATTTACAAATTCAAAATATTTTTCATTATCATAAAACATTTGGGTAACAATATATTCTGCACCTGCGTCAATTTTTGCTTTCAAATATTGAAGATCTGAATCAATGTTCGGTGCTTCATAATGTTTTTCAGGGTATCCCGCAACCCCAATAGAAAATCCAGTAGGAGTGGCGTTTTGCAAATCAGGATCCAAATAAATTCCCTTGTTCAGATCTGTGATTTGTTGTATCAATCCAAGTGCATGTTGATGACCGTTTCCTTCGGGTATAAAAAAACGGGTACCCGGTTGAGGATCACCTCTTAATACAAGTATGTTTTCCATGTTCAGGAAATGAAGATCAATGAGAAGGTCTTCTGTTTCTTCTTTTGAGAAACCACCACAAATAACATGCGGTACAACCGTAATATTATATTTATATTGAATGGCTGCAGCAATAGCAACTGTGCCTGGTCGTTTTCGTACAATTTTTCTTTCAATATTACCTAATTTATTTTGCTTATAAATAGATTCCTGCTGGTGATAAGTAACATTAATATTCAGTGGATTAAACTCAATTAACGGGTCAATAGTATTATAAATATCCTCGAGTTTACTTCCTTTCAGAGGAGGTAATAGCTCAAATGAGAACAATGTTTCGTTAGTACTTCCAAGTTTTTCTGATACTTTCATTATTCACTTACTTACAAGTTATAAATTAAATGATGAATCATTCATCATCTTCAAAATTCAAATTTGTGGCTAAGTATTTTTTAATAGTTTCCAGGTCTATATTTTTTCTGTGGGCATAATCTTCTGTCTGATCCCTACTGATCTTCCCAACAAAAAAATATTTAGATTGTGGATGGGCAAAAAATAATCCACTAACAGAGGCTGCTGGATACATACTAAAACTTTCCGTAAGTCTTATACCTGTGTTTTCTTCGACATTTAGAAGATTAAAAAGTGTTTCCTTTTCAGAATGGTCAGGACATGCTGGATAGCCATGTGCAGGTCTTATTCCATGATATTTTTCTAGGATCAGATCATTGATTTCAAGTTTCTCCTCAGGATCATAGCCCCAATATTCCTTTCTTACTTTCAAATGGAGTAATTCGGTAAATGCCTCTGCAAGCCTGTCAGCTAATGCTTTTAACATAATACTGCTATAATCATCTTGTGATTTTTCAAATTCTTCAATTTTCTTTTCAATCCCAATTCCTGACGTTACGGTAAATGCTCCAATATAATCCAGGAATCCACTGCTTTTTGGTGCGATAAAATCAGCCAGGCAATAATTAGGGGATCCATCTCCTTTTTTTGTTTGATTTCTAAGGTTTCTCAAATGGCATAAAACTTTTGTACGGTTTTCATCTGCGTAGACTTCAATATCGTCATTAATTGAATTTGCGGGAAAAAATCCAATAACTGCTTTTGATGTAAGCCACTTTTCAGTAATGATGCGATCAAGCATTTCATTGGCATCTCTATACAGTTTTGCTGCTTCCTCCCCTATAATCGGATCATTGAGAATATCTGGGAATTTACCTTTTAATTGCCATACTATGAAAAAGAAAATCCATGATATATATTGTCTGATCTCACTTAGGTTATAATCTTTGAAAACTTTTATGCCAATAAAAGAAGGCTTATATATCTGGTCTTCAGACCAGTGAATTTTAAATGAATTTTTACGTGCTGTTTCTAGACTTACATATTCTGTATGCTTTGATGAACCTGCATAGGCAGAACGTAAGTTGGAATAATCAATTCTGATCTTTTCGATAAAACTGTTTTTAACTTCCTCGTTTAGAAGATTCCTAACTACAGCAACCGATCTGGAGGCATCTTTTACATGAATCACCGGATGTTTATAATTAGGTTCTATTTTAACGGCGGTATGAATCATGGAAGTAGTTGCTCCACCTATAAGCAGAGGAATGGAAAAATTCAAACGATCCATTTCTTTTGCCACATTAACCATTTCTTCCAATGAAGGAGTAATTAGTCCACTTAACCCAATTATATCGGCATTTATTTCTTTTGCTTTCTGTAATATTTTATCAGTTGGGACCATCACACCCATGTCAGTTATTTCAAAATTATTGCAACTAAGAACGACTCCTACAATATTTTTGCCTATATCATGAACATCTCCCTTAACCGTTGCAAGCAAAATTTTCCCGGAATTGCCAGAATTTCCTGACAACATTTTTTCATTTTCAATATATGGTAAAAGAGTTGCAACAGCTTTTTTCATGACCCGGGCACTTTTGACCACCTGAGGTAGAAACATCTTACCAGCTCCAAAAAGTTCCCCGACTATGTTCATCCCATCCATTAAAGGACCTTCGATGACTTTTAATCCAGAATTGTATTTATTATATCCTTCGAGCGAGTCCACTTCAATAAAATCTGTAATCCCTTTTATTAATGAGTACTTGAGCCTTTCCTCAACACTAGTTTTCCTCCATTCTTCTTGTTTTTTTGGATCTGGTTTGCCATTTGTTACTTTGGCTGCATAACTCAGAAGCTTTTCAACAGCATTAGTTTTTCGATTTAGTACTACATCCTCTACTATTCCAAGCAGATCATTTGGAATTTCGTCATATACCTGAAGCATAGAGGGATTGACAATCCCCATGTCAAGACCGGCCTTAATAGAATGATAGAGGAATACTGAATGCATTGCTTCTCTTATCAGATTATTCCCTCTAAAGGAGAAGGATAAATTGCTGATTCCTCCACTTACTTTAGCATAAGGAAGATTTTCTTTAATCCAGCGAACAGTGCGGATAAAATCAACTGCATAATTATTATGCTCTTCCATGCCTGTAGCAATTGCCAGAACATTTGGATCGAAAATAATATCTTCAGGAGGGAAACTGATTTTTTCAATAAGTAATTTATATGCTCTGTTGCATATTGAGATTCTGCGTTCAAAACTATCAGCTTGACCTCGTTCATCAAAAGCCATTACAATGGCAGCCGCTCCATAATTTTTAATTTTTTCTGCATATGCCAGGAATACCTCTTCACCCTCTTTCAAACTTATTGAATTTACAATTGCTTTTCCCTGAACACATTTTAGGCCGGCTTCAATAACCTGCCATTTCGATGAATCGATCATGACAGGAACTTTAGCGATATCAGGTTCAGCCATAATAAGATGAAGGAAAGTAACCATTTCATTTTCTGCATCTAACATAGCATCATCCATACAAATATCAAGGATCTGTGCCCCACCCTCCACCTGTTCACGGGCGATGACAAGTGCTTCTTCATATTTCTTTTCTCTGATAAGACTGGCAAATTTTTTTGATCCACTGACGTTAGTTCTTTCTCCAATATTTATAAAATTACTCCCTTCAAAAACTGTAAGAGGTTCAAGTCCACTGAGTTTAAGTTTATGATCTTTCATTGGAGGGATGCGCCTGGATGCAAGTTGCGCATAATCCGCAAATTTTTTAATATGTTCAGGAGTTGTCCCACAACACCCTCCCACAATATTTACAAATCCTGAATTCAGAAAATCAAGTATATCAAGCCCCATTTCCTCCGCAGTTTCAACATATTCACCAAATTGATTTGGCAATCCGGCATTGGGGAATACGCTTACTAAGGCATTGGTTTTAGAAGATAACTCAGCAAGATAGGGCCTCATTTCTTTTGCTCCCAAAGAGCAATTTAGTCCAAGAGAAAGTAATTCGATATGTGATACGGAATGTATAAAAGCTTCAAGATTCTGTCCCGACAGTGTACGTCCACTGGAATCAGTAATTGTTCCGGAAATCATAAGTGGAATTTTTTCGCCAATTTCTTTCATCAGTTTACTTATGGCGAAAATGGCTGCTTTTGCATTTAAGGTATCAAAAATAGTTTCGACCAGTAGAATGTCCACTCCACCTTCATATAGTGCTTTAACCTGTTCATAATATATTTCAACCAGGTAATCAAAGTTTACTGAACGATAGCCAGGATCGTTTACATCTGGTGAAATTGAGGCGGTTTTGTTTGTAGGCCCAATGGCTCCTGCAACAAATCTGGGTTTAGATGGATATTTAGATGAAATATCATCTACAGCATTCCTGGCTAAGTTGGCTGAAGTAAGATTAAGCTCGGTGACCAAGTCTTCCAGTGCATAATCAGCCTGAGAAATCCTGTTTGAATTGAAAGTATTGGTTTCAATAATATCCGCGCCGGCTTCAAGAAATTCCTTATGAATATCTGTAATTATTTTTGGACATGTAATGGATAAAAGATCAAGATTACCCTTAAGTTCGGAAATTGAATCTTTAAACCGTTCACCCCGAAAGTCCTTTTCAGTCAGATTATAGTTCTGAATCATGGTCCCCATCGCGCCATCCAAAACTAAAATTCTTTTTTCCAACTCTTGATATAAAAGTCTCTGTCGATTTATTCTTGACATATTTTATCTGAAATTCAATTTGAGGAATTACTGAAAATATATTTCGTTTAAGCACCTATATATCCGCTCAAATAGTATTTAGGATAACACAAATGTAAGCATTTAGAGGGATAAGCCAAGTAGAGATCAGAAGGTCCTACATTCGAATACCTATAATAAGGACATCATCCACCTGGTGAAGTTTACCTTTCCAGTTAAAAAATTCTGTACCCAGAAGCTCTTTTTGTTTATTCATAGGTTGTTCATGGATCCTGAGTAAAATCTGACGGAAATTTTTTGAGAGATACTTCTTCCCATTATCTCCACCAAATTGATCAATGAATCCATCTGAGAATAAATAAAAAGTATCACCTTTTTTTAAATTAATTTCATTTGTTGTAAAATTATCATTCCTCTCATAGGTGCCAATTGGCATTTTGTCGCCACATATCTGAGTAAGTAGATTATTTCTTATCATATACATTGGATTATTTGCACCAGCAAATTCTAATTTCATAGCATTTTTATCGATTATGCATAGTGCTATGTCCATTCCATCCCGTTGTTCCTGATCACCGGATTGAGATAATGTCTCCATAACACTTGATCGAAGAGTATCAAGGATTTCACCGGCACTCATCAGGGATATTCTATTTACAATTTCATTCAGGAAGGATACCCCAAGCATACTCATAAAGGCACCTGGGACTCCATGTCCAGTGCAATCAGCTGCAGCAATTACAACTTTGTGATCTTTGACAGTGGACCAGTAAAAATCACCGCTTACAATATCCCTTGGTAAAAATAGTACAAAATGCTCCGAAAGATATGTTTTAAGCCTGGGAATAGATGGGAGAACTGCTGATTGAATTCTTTTAGCGTAGAAAATGCTGTCTGTAATTTCTTTTTTCTGCTCAGCTAGTTCATTTTTTTGACGCTCAATTTCTGTAGTTCGTTCTCTTACTTTCTGCTCAAGGATTTCCTTTGCATGTAGCAGGCTTTTTTCTCGAATCCGTACAACTAAAATAAATACTCCAATTATTAAAATGATCACCAATGCATAAAATAATTTTGTTTTATAAAATGGTGGTTTAACATGAATAGTAAGGGAACTTTCTTCACTTTCCGATCCAAAAATATTTCTGGCTTGCACATAGACATTATATGTTCCGGGAGGTAATAAAGGATATTCGACACTTGAAGAAGATGACCAGGGGCTCCACTCAGAATTAAGGCCTTTAATATAATACCTGAATTCCGTTTTTGAGGAAGCCACATAGAATGGAGCTGAGAAATCTATTCTAAGAGAGCTTTCACTGTATTGTATATCAGGTTTTTCAATAGAAAAGTTCGCATTTCCTCTGCCTTTAAGACTTGCAAAGAATACTTCAAATTTATCTGATTCAGGAATAAGCTTTTTTGCAGCAACTTTATAAATCTGATTATTATTTGCAATAATCCACATGCTACTGTCACTGGATAATGATATATCCTGAACTGATGTAAAAATATTGAGATACTCTAAAGGTAGTTTAACTTGATCATTAATGACACTCCATTTTTCGCGCGAACAGTAAATGGCGATCTGATCATTATTTAAATAAAAGGTTGGAAGGGATGTAAGATCATTAAATAATAGGGTGGGAACAGCCATGTTATTATCAATTTTATAAATACCAGAAGAAAGAAAAATGTATATCGAATCATTAATTAATTTAACATTGGCTATATCTGAAAATTGTGTATTAACATTAATGCGAAGAATATCATCAATCAAAAAATCACGATCAACAGAAAGTTTGTATACACTATTGTCACTACCAATCCAAAGAGTATTTGGATCAGTCATACAAGCTGAATACATAGTAAAACCAAGTGCATCAAATTCCCTGATAACTTCCCACTTACCGTCCAAATGCTTCAAAACAAAAAGAGATTCACCGGTTCCTGCAAATATTATGGTATTCTGGAGAGCAGTACTGATAAATTGAATATATTTATTTGGAAGTAAAACAATTGATCTGTTTTCACTAATTTCGAATAATCCATTATTTGTCCCTGCTACAAGATGTCCGTTAATCACTCTTAGTTCGGTACACCTACCTTTTATTCCAGGAACAGCAACATAAGAATGATTTATGGATTGCAGCTCATAAATTTTTTTCTTAAGAGTTCTAATATCCTGTGTATCAGGTTTATTTAAAAGAGAACTTATAATTCCTGATTTTGTCTCCTGTTCACTCAAATCAGTAAAACTTTCAGGTTCATTACTATTAATTAATTTGGTTCTGCCACGTCGGAATAATCTAAATACTTTTTTTGGTAGTTGACTCATTTTATTAACTGAATCAATTTTTTCTACCGAACGAACAGTGTCTATTTTGGCTGCCAGAAGCACAGGTACAGATTTTTCATATATAACATTTACTTTATAATTCCTTCTTTCTTATTTATATCATGAAACTAAAATACAAACTCCT
>CAZKMG010000159.1:0-8683 GCA_964553465.1 uncultured Bacteroidaceae bacterium | reverse complement strand
GGACATTATATCTATTCTTTTAGCCCCCAGGTATCATTCAACACAATGGGCATGGGCGGATCAAATAATACCATACCTGCTTTCAAAAAAAGTTCCGGCCTGTTCAATTTTTCTGTTTATAAAAATCTGGGATTATTCCGTTTTGGTGCTGGAATAACACTTTCAAATTTGAACAATGTAAATCAATTTCAAAAGACTTTCAGCCTGGAATGTTATCCTCTTGGAAACCTTAATCTCTATACTGTAACTAAATTTTATGATATTACAGATTCTCAATCCCGGCAGGTTTACACTCAAAAAATTGGCTTTAAATTAATTAAAAATATTTGGTCCGAAACATCTTTGACTACCGGGAATGTAAAAAATATGTCAATGAATGATGGCTTTATAGTTTATAATGGAACTGAAACGATAACACAAAAAATTGAATTAAATTTTTTCTTTATTATTAAAAATATTACCCTATCAATCAGAAGTTCATTTCAGACTTTTGAAAATACTTTTAGGGATGAATTTAACCTGGATACAGGACTTAACAAGATCAGCTCAAATTATTTAACTTTTTTAACTGGAATAAAATGGAAACTTTAATAAAACGCATTTTGCTCTCTACTTTACTTTGTATTGTATTCATTCAGGGAATTAATGCACAAAATATGCAGGATCAAATCAAAGCATTTCAACAATCTTATATAAATGAAGCATCTGGCGATTATGCAAAAGCTATAGAGGAATTAAGGAAAATATACTCTGAAGGTTCATATGAGGTTAACCTGAGACTTGGTTATTTATGTTATATCTCCGGCCGATTTACGGAATCTCTGGCTTACTATTCGAAATCTATTGAATTAATGCCGTATTCCATCGAATCACGCTTTGGATACGTTCTACCAGCTGCAGCAATAGGTAATATTACACAAGTCATAAAACAATATGAAAAAATATTAGAGATTACACCTAACAATTCAATTGTAAACCATCGATTGGGCTTGATCTATTATGGAAAGGAAGATTATTATTCCGCAGAAAAATATTTTGAAAAGGTTGTAAATCTTTATCCCTTTGATTATGATGGACTGACCATGCTTGCATGGACAAAATTAAAACTGAACAAACCAAGAGAGGCAAAGGCTTTTTTCTACAAAGCCTTGTTAAATACTCCAAGCGGATCATCTGCAACAGAAGGGTTAGACTTGTTAAATTAAATTCCTAGCTTATATCTAATATAGTATCCACAAGCCTAATATTTAAAATCTTTCAAATTACAACTGCGAATAATAATTTCTGATATACAATAATATTATCCTTCGCATACAAAATGAAAATAACTTTATTTCAAAATAATTACTCATTTGAATAAGAATTTAAGGACCTTTTTTATCATTATATACCTAACATAAAATAATCAAACATATTAAACGTTAAATGTTGATATTTAATCGAAATGTTTTTCAAATTCTCTTTTTAAGAATTATTACCTTTGAAATATAAATAATCATCTTTATGGAAAATAAGAAAAGTTCTGTCCAATACTTAAAAGTTGTGCTAATCGTACTGAGCATAGCTCTTGTGATTCTTATATATCTTTATTTTGACATGAAAAAAGAAAATAATGCAACCATTTTAAAATTGCAGGAATATTCAAGCTTTGTTGAGGCTAAAAAAGATTCCCTTGAGACAGAATTAAAAGGCATTATTTTACAATATGATTCTTTAAAAACTAATAACGATACTCTTAATTTTGAACTTGAGGTACAACAGGATAAAATTAAAAGACTTCTTTCCCTGAGAATTAATGATGCAGCAAAAATAAAAAAATATGAAAAAGAACTTACTACTATCCGTGAGGTTCTTAAAAGTTATATTGTACAGATCGATTCTCTAAATACAAAAAATCAGATCCTGCTTGTAGAAAATAAAGAATTACGAAATACCAGCTTAAAACTTGTAACAGAAAATAAACAACTCTCCCAGGAAAAAGATGAACTTATTACTATTAAAGATGAGGCAAAAACACTTATTGCTGCTGGAATAATTGTCGTTCCTTTAAACCAAAGAAATAAGGAAAACGATAAAGCTGATAAAATTGAAAAAATTCGGACTGACTTTTCTTTGCGTAAAAATACTCTTGCAGATGCAGGAGCCAAAATAATTTATCTCCGGTTAATTCGTCCTGACGGGGTTGTCCTGGGTTCCTCTAAAACCGGAGGTGTCTTCCAATATGAGTCCGAACAGATTCCTTTCTCGGCCAGCAGGGAAGTAAACTATGAGAATAATGATCTACCTGTTTCTATTTTCTGGGATAATAATGGAACCCTTGTTAAAGGAAATTATCATTGTGAATTATATTGCGAAAGCAAGAAAATCGGAACAGGAAATTTTACCCTTAGGTAATTTAACATTTTAAAGCATCAAATCCTTTAATAATATTGAATAATATTAGGGCTATTCCGGAATAAAAATGCTTTTAACTTTACAGTAACATAGGTCCATATTTAAAAAATTATTATCATATTTTTAGTATATAATGTTTAGTTTTAAAGAGCCTTATTTTCAACTGCTGTTAAAATCCTTCAATAAAAATTAACGTGAATATTAAAAATTTTTCAATTCATAAATAGTTCAGATATAATATAATCGGCTAGAAAAATACCTTCATCTTTAAGTTTAATATGATCATTGTCTGATTCCATTTTACCATTATTGATAAAATGTTCTGCAACCTGACGAACATAAATAACATATTTGTTACCAAATCTTATAGCTATTTCTCCCATATCAATACCCCATTTGGTTCTTAATGAAGTGAGGATATATTCATTATATAAATCCCTCTTGGATAAATGCTCGTATTCATAGTAATTCTCTCCTCCGCCCTGCAAAGCCTGAACATACTTCAAATTATTTGAAATGTTCCAGCGTCGTTTTATTCCATTATATGAGTGTGCTGAAGGGCCAACACCTAAATAATTGACCTGTTTCCAGTAATTTGTGTTATGTACTGAAATAAAACCTGGTAAAGCAAAATTTGAAATTTCATAGTGATCAAATCCAGCTTCTGATGTTTTAAGGATCAATACTTTCAATTGATTCAGACTTTGTTCTTCATCAACTGGAGATATCCTTCCTTTTTTCCTCCAGTGGTCAAATACTGTGCCGGGTTCAAAGCTTAAGTGATATGCAGAAATATGCTGAACACCAATATTCAAAGCAGTTGAAATATTAGTAATCCATTCATCTGCACTCTGACCTGTGATTCCGAAAATAAGATCAATGTTTATATTATTGTATCCATTCTCAATTGCATCTCTCACAGCATTTAATGATTGAGAAACTGTATGACTTCTTCGCATCAACTCGAGATCCTTCTTAAAAAATGATTGTATCCCAATGCTCAATCTATTTATTCCCTTATGTTTTAGGCTTTGTAGATAATCCGGTGTAAGATCTTCAGGATTTGCTTCGAAACTAATTTCCGGATCCTTAATTACATTATGAAATTTGTAAATGGCATGTAGAATATTCTCTGCTTCGGAAGGTTTAAGAACCGAAGGTGTCCCCCCTCCAAAATAAATAGTTTTAATTATTTCTCCGGATAGTTCATCCTTCCTGTTTTCAATTTCCTGAATTATACATTGTATAAGTTCTTTCTTAAGTGATAATGAAATGTTGAAATGAAAATCACAATATCTACAAGCCTGCCTGCAAAATGGTATATGAATATATATTCCTGCCAAACTTTATAGTGATATTATATGAAAAATCATATGTCCTTCTTATTTATAATTTTACCTGTATGATTTCGATGTGAATATCTTGTAGTAAACTAATTAAAAATGAATTACATATTCGAATTGATTTAAAGAATTACACGGTTTTTCCCATTTTTAATTTCATTAATAAGTTCTTCAAGTGTCTCTTCTTCAAAGTTTTTTTTCATTTCTTCTCGTAAATGAGAATAACGTAGGTGTAAAGCACAAGGATTTTCTTGCTCAGAACAATATTTAACACTGATAATACACTTATTAAATGTATCACTTCCATCAATAATTAAAACAATATCCATTAATGATATATCTATTGGATTCTTACCGAGACCAAAACCACCATTTGGGCCTTTAGCTGAAGATAATAACTTATTTTTTGCCAGAGTTTGTAAAATTTTACCTAAAAATGGTGTTGGTATATCAAGATCTTCAGAAATCTTCTTAATTCCTATTTTTTGCTTTTTTTGAGTATGTAAAGCAATATAAAGTACTGCTCTTATGGCATATTTACAAGTATTTGAAAGCATGTTTTTTATATATTATATTGGAATTTTATCAATTCTTCTTTGATGCCTTCCTCCTTCAAATTTTGTGCTTAGAAAGGTATCTACAATTCGAATAGCTAACTCTTTGTCTATAAATCTTCCAGGTAAAGCACAGATGTTTGCATCATTATGAAATCTTGCGAGTCTTGCTATTTCTTCATTCCAGCATAAAGCCGACCTGATCCCTGAATGTTTATTTGCAGTCATGTTTATGCCATTACCACTCCCACATATTGAAATTCCAAGTGGAAATTCTTTACTTTCTACAGCTAATGCTAATGCATGAGCATAATCAGGATAATCAACTGAATCAGGAGTGTATGTTCCAATATCTTTTATTATGATACCTTTGCTTTTTAAATACTTTATAAGCTCTTGCTTAAGTTTAAACCCTGCATGGTCAGATGCAATAACTAATTCTTTATAGATCATTTAATGTGTCCTATGGAAAATCAAAATTAAATAAATAATTTAATACCTGAAACTATTTTTTATGTTTCATCATAAAAATTAAGATGAGAATATTCAAACTGTTTTGTTAATAATCTGTTTATTTAACAGGGATAGATTTAATAAAATTTATTGTATAAATAACAGAACCTTTATTGTATTCAATTATTCGTCATTTCATAACTTTTTTTTAATTAATTTTCTGAGTTATTTAACATTTTTTAAACATCTTTTTGAAGATAAAACCAATAAAAATTATTAAGAAAATAGCCTTTTAACATCATGTTAATTATTTTGAAATCTATTGATTTTGAATAATAAAAAAGAAAATATTTTGTTTATATCATGTGTTAAAAATTTAATAAATAAAATTATCAAGTTTTACATTTAATAATTCATAACAATATTAACCACATATATAAACTATTATATAAAATTTAAAATTTATTATATATAAATAACTATGGATAATGTTGATGATAAAAGTTTAATAAGAAAAGGATATGTTGACGTTGAAGTTGATAGTTCTGTGAATATGATTGAGGAAATTAATAAAATGAGAAAAGAAAAAAATGCTGTTATTCTTTCTCACTTTTATCAGGAAAATGATATTCAGGATATAGCTGATTTTGTTGGAGATAGCCTTGCTTTGTCCCAGGAAGCAGCTAAAACAAAAGCAAAAATAATAGTGTTTGCTGGAGTTCATTTTATGGCTGAAACAGCAAAAATTTTATCTCCTGAAAAAAAAGTTCTAATCCCAGACAACAATGCTGGTTGTTCACTTGCAGATTCCTGTCCTCCTGATAAGTTTTCCGAATTTATCAGGAATTATCCTGGATATACAGTTATAACATATGTGAATACAACGGCTGAAATTAAGGCTCTTACTGATATTTCTTGTACTTCATCAAATGCGTTACAGATAATTAATAGCTTGCCAAAAAATGAGAAAATTATTTTTGCACCAGATAAAAATCTTGGTAATTATTTGAAGAGTCTTTCAGGAAGGAAAGATATGATTATATGGGATGGAGCTTGTCATGTTCATGAGGAATTTTCATTAGAAAAAATAATTGAATTAAAAAAACAGATGCCTGAAGCAAAAATAATTGCTCATCCTGAGTGCACAAAGCCGGTTCTTCTTATCTCAGATCATATTGGATCAACTTCATCATTGCTTAATTATACAATTAATGATAAGAATAATGTCTATATTGTAGCAACTGAATCTGGTATTATTCACCAAATGAAAAAAGCAAATCCAGGTAAAAAGTTTATTCCCGCTCCTCCAAATGATTCAACATGTGCATGCAATGAATGTAAATTTATGAGGATGATTACGTTAAAAAAACTATATAATTGTTTAAAATATGAAATGCCAGAGGTAACTTTGGATGAAAATATTAGGGTTAAGGCTGAAAGACCTATACGACGAATGCTTGAAATATCTGAAAAACTTGATATTTAATAATGAAGAGAGTTATTTTTATAATTTATCTGATAGTTACAGCAGGATTCCTTTCTCTCTTTGCTCAGGATGATCTAAAGGAAGGATTTAACCAGTTCTTTTATCCTAATGGACAAGTTTCAAGTGAAGGTATAATCAGGGAAGGAAAACCAGATGGCTTTTGGAAAACATATTATGTTACAGGTATTCTTAAATCTGAAGGATTAAGAACAAATTTTCAACTTGATAGCACTTGGATTTTTAATAACCTATCTGGAGAAATTGAAGAAAAGATTGATTATAAATATGGTAAAAGAAATGGATATTCATTGAGATATACTAATAAAAATACCTCAAAACCTATAGTGATAAGTAAAGAATTATACGTAAATGATAAAAAAGAGGGTAAAGCATATTATTACTTTGATAATGGAATGCTGAAGGAAGAAATTTCATACTCTGGTGGAAAAAAACAGGGGCCTGGAAGGGAATATGATGAAAAAGGGAACGTAATTACAATTTTTGAATATCATAATAATTATCTTATTTCACGTCAGCGTATTAATAGATATGATGCGCAGGGAAGAAAACAAGGAATTTGGATGACGTTTTTCCCTTCAGGAAAGGTAAATAAAGAAATGAAATATCTGGATGATAAACTCGATGGACTTTATAAAGAGTTTAATGAAAATGGAAATCTGGTAATCAGTCTGAAATATAAGGAAGGTAAAATTACTGAAGATCAGGAACAAATTGCTTTACAGGATAATATTGATTTTAGAACGGAATTAAATGATAAAGGAGTGCTTGTTTCAAGTGGTAGCTTTATTAAAGACAAACCTGTAGGTGTGCATCGATATTATAATGAACAGGGTAAAGTTATTGATGCTAAAATATACAATGATTTCAATAACGTTATGTCCGAGGGTATTATTGACGAAACTGGAAGTAAAGAAGGAGATTGGAAGGATTATTATGATAGTGGTGAGTTAAAAGCGGTTGGGACTTACCGGGATAACTTGCAAACCGGACGATGGTCATTTTATTATAAAGATGGTAAAAAAGAACAGGAGGGAAGTTATTTACGTGGGTTGTATGATGGATTATGGACATGGTACTACGAAAATGGTAATGTTTGGAGGGAAGAATCTTATTTCAATGGTAAAGAAGATGGTGTTGCCACAGAATACGATGAACTAGGTAATATAATTACCAAAGGAGAATATATTAATGGCGAAAAAGAAGGTCCCTGGTATTATAAAGTAAACGATCATACAGAAGAAGGTAGTTATCAAACTGGACTTAGAAGCGGAATTTGGAAATACTATTATGAAGATGGAGTCTTGCAATTCGAAGGGAATTTTGAACAGGGATTAGCTGAAGGGAAGCATAAATATTACTACCCAAATGGCATCCTTAAAGAGGAGAGATTTTATGTAAGAGGTGTCAGGGAAAAAAATTGGAAGAAATATGATGAGCAGGGAAATCTGGAAATGACAATCACATATAAAAGTGATAAGGAATTCAGAATTAATGGTGTTAAAATAAGCTTACCAAAAGGCTCTATTCAAACTATTAATTAAAACAAAATGCCAGAGGATTTTAAAATAAGAGATATAAAATATGAAGAAAAGGATCAAGAAATTGATATTTCATTACGGCCTTTGGTATTCAGTGATTTTGCCGGACAGAAAAAAGTAGTAGAAAACCTGATTGTTTTTGTTAAAGCAGCAAAACAAAGGGAAGAAGCCCTCGATCATGTTTTATTACATGGACCTCCAGGATTAGGTAAAACTACCCTTGCAAATATTATTGCAAACGAACTAAATGTTGGTCTTAAAGTGACCTCTGGACCGGTTCTCGATAAACCAGGTGATTTAGCAGGGTTATTGACAAGTCTTGAACATGGAGATGTTCTCTTTATTGATGAAATACATCGTCTTTCTCCTATTGTTGAAGAATATTTATATTCTGCCATGGAGGATTATTCTATTGACATAATGATTGATAAAGGACCAAGTGCAAGATCTTTACAACTAAAACTTAATCCTTTTACTCTTATTGGAGCTACAACTCGTTCCGGGTTGTTAACAGGTCCTTTAAGATCAAGATTTGGGATTAAAGCACTTCTGGAGTATTATGATAGTGATATTTTACAGGGAATTGTTAAAAGATCGGCCTCTATTTTAAATGTGGAAATTCATGAGAATGCTTCTTCTGAAATTGCTTTAAGAAGTCGAGGGACGCCCCGAATAGCAAACGCTTTATTAAGAAGAGTCAGAGATTTTGCCCAGGTAAAAGGAAATGGGATTATTAATATTGATATTACCAGGTATTCACTCGAAGCACTAAATATTGATAAATCCGGTCTAGACGAAATGGATAATAAAATACTTAGTTCTATTATTAATAAATTTTCAGGAGGACCAGTCGGTCTTACAACAATTGCTACAGCCGTGGGAGAAGATGCCGGT
>CAZKMG010000158.1:2475-8694 GCA_964553465.1 uncultured Bacteroidaceae bacterium | reverse complement strand
CTGTTTAACTACCAGGGATTGTGAAAACGCAGTGATCAAACTGGATGATAAGTTTAAATTAACCACTCCGTTTTATCCTTCACCTGTTTATATGTCTGAAAACTCCAGGGAATTCGTGTTAAAGAGTCAGAAAATTTCCACTATCCATAAGGCTTTCCCCAGTCAGCAGATGGTTGGATTCAAAGCTGATAATTACCGTATTGTGAGGAATGAATTATATGATGTCCCTGACTACCTTGTGCGCCCCAGTGATTATGTTAGTCTGTCTGATTTTATTGAGATATCGAGAGAATTACTGCCCGGTGTTAAGCTTAGGAAAAAAGGTAAGTTTTATTCTCTGAATATATTTAACAGAAACTTGTTAGAATATTTTGATGAAAATCCTGCCATTTTTGTTGATGGAGTTCTTGTTAACAATATTGATAATCTGATTCCTCTTGGATCGGACAAAATAATGAAAATTGAATACTGTTCAATTGAAAGAATCATTGGTACAGAATCCTTCTTCGGAGTTCTGGCAATTTTCACAAAAAATAATGAAATCGAAAAGGAGAATTTGAGTTTCGGGCTGGTAAAGTTTCAAAATTTTTCCTATTTACCCAGGACTAAGCTCAAAATACCTGTTTATACTAATTATGATAAAATCATCAATCCCAGACCTGATTTCAGGCAAACCCTTTACTGGAATCCGGATATAATAATTAAAACAGGAGAAACGAAAACTATTGAATTTTCTGCTTCAGATAATACAGGATCCTATGAGGTTATTATTTCAGGAATAACATCCGACGGACAAATAGTTACAGATAAACAACTGATATATATTAATATACAAAATTAACAGGTAAATTTTGAAAAGATCCTGGCTAAATATATTACTTATAATCGTTGCAACAAGTATTCATGCACAGGTGAATTATTGCTGGTGTGATACCATCCGTGATAATCCTTTTGAACCGGAATTATCAGGTGAAAGATTTTTTTGGACCAGGAATATCCACGGATCAATATATTTCTTCAGCGACTTTATATATGGGGACATCAAACTTAGCAATGGAGAATGGGTTTATAACAAACCTTTAAATTATAGTGGATTATTCGATAAATTGATAATGTTAGATACTGTAACCCTCAAACAAATTAAGCTGGATAAAAAATTCATCAGAGAATTCCGATTCAATGATCCTCAAAAAAATATGTCATGGTATTTTAAAAAGATCAAAATCAAAACAGATATACTTATGGATTCCTCAGAGGTTTTTACACAGGTTTTGCTGGAAGATAAGACATCCCTGTTTGTTTACAGAAAAATTGAATTCTCCGGGTATGAGAATGAAAATTCACGTGGAGGTGTGATCGCGGTTGATATTTATTCTCCTGTTCCTATATATATTCTGAGACTCAGTGATGGCAGAATTGAAACCTACAATAAAATAAAACGGGCAGCAATTACTAAATCATTTCCGGGTAGAGAAAAGGATATAAAAGAGATCTTCAGAAAAAACCATATATGGAAAATCAAAGATGAGGCAGCCTTAATTGATGCTATTTCCCTGCTAAATAAAGTTTCCTTTCCATATTAAAAGAACTCGAATTTATTATATGCTGGAAAAGACATACAGATATAGAGGGTATGAAAACCGGATGCTGAAATGTGAAAATCTTACCGACAATAATAAATATGCTGGTTCCGAAAATTTCAGAATTACCGCTGACCTGGCATAGTTTGAGAGGGTTTTAATAAATTCAGGTAAGAATATGACCCGTTACTTTTTTAATCGTACTTTTATTTTTTTTGTTGATTCTTCGAATCCTGGTTTTTCCAATAAAGCAAACATGTTATTTTTATAGGCTTCAACACCAGGTTGATTAAACGGATTTACATTCAGTAAATAACCACTTATACCACAGGCTTTTTCAAAGAAATAAATGAGCTGACCAATTGAGTGTTCTGAAATATTTTCTATACTTATTCTTATATTAGGGACTCCTCCATCAACATGTGCGAGCATCGTACCAAGTTCGGCCATTTTATTCACTTCATCAATACGTTTCCCAGCAATGTAATTAAGTTGATCGAGGTTTCCTGGTTCCAAAGGGATCACAACTTTATGATCAGTTTTCTCAACTGAGACAACAGTTTCAAAGATATGACGTTCTCCTTCCTGTATATACTGTCCCATTGAATGGAGATCGGAGGTAAAATTAACACTGGCCGGGAAAATGCCCTTTCCGTCTTTCCCCTCACTCTCACCGAATAATTGTTTCCACCATTCCGAGAAATAACCCAGTTTATTATTAAAATTTGCCAGGATCTCAATTTTTTTACCCTGTTGATAAAGCTCATTTCGGGTAAAAGCATAAACAGCGCAGGGATTATTCTTGAATGGAACAGCGGAGGTACTGATTTTCTGAATTTCCCTGGCACCAAGAATTAGTTCGCGTATATTTAAACCTGCAATTGCAATGGGAATAAGGCCAACAGGCGTAAGTACAGAAAATCTGCCCCCCACATCATCGGGAATAACATATGTTTTATAGCCTTCATTCATTGCCATCGATTTAAGAGCCCCCCTGGATTTATCCGTGATGGCAATAATGCGATCAATGGCCAATGATTTCCCCAGCTTGTTTTCCAGATGATTTTTAAGAATTCTGAAAGCTAGAGCAGGTTCTGTTGTGGTACCTGATTTTGATATTACAATAATGCCATACTCCTTTTTATCCAGAAGCTGTAATAGTTCCGAAAGATAGTCCTCCCCAATATTCTGCCCTGCAAAAATGACGGCAGGATTTCCCTTTTTGTGTTGCATCCATGCAAAATTGTTACTAAGTGCATCTATTACAGCTTTTGCACCAAGGTACGATCCCCCAATTCCAATGACAACCAGAATTTCAATTTCTTTCCGGAAGTTAAAGGACGTTCTTTCAAGTTCGTTTAAGACCGTATCAGAGATTGAGGATGGAAGGTCAATCCACCCAAGAAAGTCTTTGCCTTCGCCAGTTTTATCCTCCAGCTTTTTAATCAGTTGAACAACATCTTTTCCTTTGTTTAAAATATTTTCTTCACTTACAAAGTCAAATACTTTCCTGATATCTATTTTTAAATTACTCATGAGTAAATGGATTATTTTTTTGAAGACCCAAATTTATAAATTTCCTTAGATTCTCAGTAAAAATAATATCACAATGATTTACAATGATTTACAATGAATCACAATGAATTACTGAAGTACAAATACTTGACAAAAATCAGTATTTGAGTGAAATTAATCGAGAGGTTCAAGATAAATATTCCTGAATTGAACAGGACCACCTTCTGATTGCAGACAGATTGAACCGGAAGTCATGGATAAGGCAGTGCCCTGGTTCTGTATCACTCCATTCACAATAATTTCTAAATCATTATGATCGCATTTAATATCTACTATATTCCATTCACCGGGTGGATTTTCACTGCTTTCTCCGAACTTTGAGCAGGCTTTGTATGGTTGATCACCAGGATTGACAATATAGGATGAGTCTTTTATTGTGATGCCTGTTCCAACTCCCATGAGAATTATATCACCTGCATTTAAATTCTTTAGCTGACATTCAAAGCAAAATGGCCAAACTTTGTCATCACCTCGGGCATGAACAAATATACCACTGTTCGCAGGTGTTCCTCCCCAGCGATATTCTACATGAAGTTTATAATTACTGTATTCTTTCTTTGAACGCATATATCCAAAAGGCTGCCCCGCAACATGTATTATTTTATCAGAGACATGGAAAACAGAATCTGGATTAACGTC
Source organism: uncultured Bacteroidaceae bacterium (assembly GCA_964553465.1). Taxonomy (GTDB): domain Bacteria; phylum Bacteroidota; class Bacteroidia; order Bacteroidales; genus CAZKMG01. Next base: position 4,900 of record CAZKMG010000158.1, on the reverse strand, counting down.
AGGTGAATTTACAAAAAGAATCCAGTTGTCTAAATTCTTACCATTAAAGAGATTCTCTTTTTGATTTGACTTGCAAGAATTTATTACAAAGACAAATGGCATAATCAAACATAATATAAGCATTGTTTTCATGGTACTGTTTCTAATAAGATTAATTTAATTTTTAAAAATATAAAGAATCCTTATGATTGCAAGGAAATATCAATAATGATTTAATCCCACTTTCACTAAATAATACTTGCAGTAATCCTTGATCCTGATGTAATAATAATAGCTTTTTCGAGACCAGCTTGCTTGTTAATAGGGGAATAGGTTTGAGTATGAGAAACAATGACAAAAATAAACTTTCGTAAAGGTTTAAAAATCATATTATTACTTGCTGTAATCTTTTTTGATGGGGAAGCCAGTCATTACTTCTGTTCATTCAGAATCTGATTTTCCCTGATACGCTGACCAAGTATATAGCTGTAATTTTTAGAACCTTTATTTTCATATTTTCCCCAGGCATCCTGCGCCCAGGACTGTGCTTCCTGATAGTCACCAAGGATTTCATAAACTACAGCCATATTATGCGCAGCACGACCTTTAGTCTTTCTTTTTTTGCTGTTCATAGCTTTAAGTAAAGCATCCTTTGCAGCATCCCAGTTATTTACTTCCATCATCCTTGCACCTTCACAGAGGTTTTGATCGCTTTTAGGTTTCCGATAATATTCTCTTCTAACTGTGTACCAGGAGGGTGAAATCCTTTCACCGTAAATCATCCCGGCCTCATAACTTGCATCCTTAATTGCTCTATCTTTTTCCAATAGCTTATTAACAGCACCAGCAACAGAATTGACCTGACCTCCCCATACCATCTCATGGGTAAAAAAGTTTTGATCAAATACAATTCTTTCTTTTGGATCATACAGACGAAATCCAACAGTGACCCTGATCATGTTATTGGTTATGATGTAGTCGGAATCAAATACTTCAAGTGCAATAATTGCATTTACTTTAAAATTGCTACATAATTTTTCAATTTCTATCCATTCCAGTGGTTCTGGGAAGTTTTCGGGTATACTATTTTTAACATAATTTTTTGCAGTCCTTAATACTTTGTATCTACCGGAATTTTGCATGACATTCATAAGTCCTTCCAATGCAAACTGGGATGCGATCTTATCACCTCCAGGAAGTTCCCCTGTTAATCCTCCTTCGAGAATATTTTTAGTCTTATCCATTAGTAAAGTCCTGTCAATGAGGCCTACTGAGTTTATGTACTCCGGGATTGTAATTATAGCAGGCCTGAGGATCTGGAAGCTGATAGTCGGTGCGCCGCAGATACAAAAAAGTATTACGGATAATGATAAAATAGTAATAAATCTTTTCATAGAGAATTAAATTATAACGATAAATAAACAAAACATATGACAATAATACAAATACAGATGGAGACTCATACAATTAGTCTTTTTCTTCTTAAGCTTTTTTTGCAGATCCCGGAACAAAAAGTCCGTCAGGATTAGAACCCAGCAGTGATGAATCGAGCAAGTACTTTCCAGCCTTTTCGAGACGGTTTATTTGATCTTCGTTGACCAGTGGATAATGTTTAACTTTATCAAGAAAGTATCCGATATCTTCTAAATCCCTGGAAGAAGTGCGCCAATTTAAGGGATCAAATTTGTTTAGATTATGAGCAAGAGAATATGCGCGCAGTGATTTTTCTCCATCAGTATTAAAATAAAAGTCGAAATATGAAATGGCAAGCTCACGTAATGTTCTGTATACCGGCTCTCGATATCTGAGGGTAGTAAAATTTGATTTTGCCACAGCTCCCCAGAAATTCTTAACTTTAAACACTGCTATTACATGGTCGTCATCGTTAAAAGCCTGCAGATCAACAAGTAGTGGCGGGAAGCCAATTACTTCAAGACTGGCGGCTGCAAATAAAGCACCTTCGAGACAGTGAGCTCTTCTGTTGGCCAGAATATACCTAGGTGATCGAGTTTCTTCAGTGGTATTATACTCACAATTATCAAGAAATTCCTGGATTTTATATGGGGTATTCAGATTTCGAAATGCCATTTTTTCTTCATCTAACCAGAAGTTTACTTCATTTCTCATAACCATAAAAATTTTTCCGGAACAAATATAGCCAGTAATTCGCTTAAATGATAAAAGTAGTTTTTTGATTTATACTTTTACGTCAAAACCAGGCAATCGGATTTGAAAGATTTAAATTATTGAAATGAAGTATATATAAAAACTTTTTGAAGGAATAATTTAAAATCGATAAGATTTGTATTAAATTAGGTAAATTATTAACCTCAAACGCTTACAAAATGAATAACGAATCATTTAATTTCAATGCGTTCATCCAGGAATCTAAAGATTGCTTACTAAAGCCAAAGGATTACTTTTCCACCTTAAAAATAAGTGGTGG
>CAZKMG010000158.1:0-2453 GCA_964553465.1 uncultured Bacteroidaceae bacterium | reverse complement strand
AATTATTAAAGCACTGATTTATGGTGCAGTAGCAGGTGTAATTTCTTTTTTATGGAGTATTCTTCATCTTAGTGCTGTCGGAGGTGGTATTTTTGGGGGTGCAATAGGTATAATGATCTTAATATGGGCAATAATAGGAGCTCTTATTGGATTATTTATCGGGGGAGTAATAATGTTGGTAATCTCTGCAATATGTAAAGGCAACACGGATTTTGAAGCTAATATCAGAGTGGTTGCTGCATTAATGGTTTTAATGCCAGTAAGGGCATTATTCGGCTTTTTCTATGGGATCAATTTTTCCCTGGCAATGATTGTTGGTAGTCTGGTAAGTTTATATGGTATCTACATGATGTACCATGCCCTTAATCAATCACTTAAAGCCAATGAAGGGACTTCAAAAATTCTTTCATATATTTTAGCGGGGATTCTTGTGATATTTTTAATCGGAGGATTAACTGTAAAAAGAGCTGGTACAAGGTACTTGAATAATCTTCAGGAAAAAGGAGGAGTATTGGATGAATATTCCAAAGAGTTTGAAAAGTATCAAAAAGAAGCAGAGAAGGCTGCCAAGGAATTTGAAAAAGCTGCTAAAGAAGCTGGTAATGAGATCGAAGACCAGATGGATAAAGCAGAAAAAGATTCTTTTTCCAATTAATTAAATAATGGAAACTTTAAAAGCCTTCTTAGATTAAAACATTAGATGGCTTTTTTATAGAATATAAACAATATTATTTTTAGCAAAATATTAATAAACTGGAATTATCCATTCTTCTTCTGGTATATATTTACTTTCTGCTGCCCATCGGATTCCCCGTTTCATGATCTCCAGTGCTTCAGGTACTTGGAAATCTGCTGCGACATGTCCAAGAGATGAGTAAAAAACTCGTCCTTTCCCATATGTTTTTTTCCATGCTACAGGTACAATAGTCCCCTTGATCCATGATGCATATTTCCCTGAAAAAGTTGTAGTGGCAAGAACTTTGACATTCGGGTCTACATGCATATAATACTGTTCGGAATGCATATTAAAATCGTTAAGTCCTTTTGTTACAGGGTCTAACTTGTCTTTAATATTCACCCTGTAATCGATAACTCCTCCTGGATGGGCAACCCATTGACCTCCAACCATAAACTGGTATTCAGTATTATTCCTGAAAGAATCACCTAATCCCCCATGCCAGCCGGCAAGTCCAGTTCCGTTTCTTACTGCCTCCAGCAAGCCTTTTTCTTGTTCATTCGTTATTGTACCCATGGTCCAGATCTGGATGATGAGATCTACAGAGTTCATCAAATCCTTATCGAGATAACTATCCAGAGTTTGAGACATGATTATTTTAGCACCTTCAGATTCCAACCAGGGGATAAACACATTTGAGCACTGTTCAGGTTCATGCCCTGCCCAACCTCCCCAAACAAACAATATATTTTTACCTGCCAGAGATGATTTTTGCTGTGGAATGGAAGAAGTTAATGCCATTGTTGGTAAATTGATAAGCATTATTGCCATTAAAATGAAAAAGCATTTAGCTGTTAAAATGAATCGCATGGATTGAAATATTTAATTTTTAATAAAAATATTGAATTTTAGAGAGGATGAATAATGGATTAAAGGTATGAATTTAATTAAATTTCCAGTAAAATCTAATTTAATATCAGGAGTAAAGAAAATTCAAGACGGAAGTTTAGTTTAAATTATTATGATTTAACCTAAGACAGCTTTTCGGTTTTATTCACTGCTAAAAAATTTCAAAAATAAGTTAGAAAACACAATTTAACTTAGTTGTTTTACATCAATTAATTATGTAATTTTAAGGCTATAAGTATAAATCAGGTAGTCCTGATTATGAATAAAAGTTATATAAAATTGGATAACTATGGCAGTAAAAAAAACTACAAAAGCAGTCAACCCCAAAAAAGTTGCTGCACGCAAGTCGGGGCCTACCATTGAAGAAATTCGCAAAAAGGCCGAGGAAATTTATTTTGATAGGATAGCCAGGGGAGCTGATGGGACATCTGAAGATGACTGGCATGAAGCAGAAAGGATCCTGAAAGCTGCAAAAAAATAGTTGAATACGTCACATTTTACTTAGCTAATAAATTGCTCTGATCAGTTTGAGCTTTTCTGATATGGGCATAGGAATAAATTGATCAGGTGATTTCATCTATTTCACCCAACAATTTATTCATAAAATAAATATTAATTAAGATTTTGCTGATCTTGATTTTCCACTAAATTTTCTTTTACTGAGTCAAATTGGAATGTTTGCTATTCATGATCTCACAAAAGTAAAAACCTACAGGAAGGCTTAAACTTATCTGCATAAATAAAAATTTCAAATTTATAAAATTAAAAGGCTTAACATTTGGACAAAACTCAATTTTCACTAAAATAAAGGTGGCCTTGAGTGGAATAAATATTCTTTTTGCAATGTCTAAGTAATTGCCAACCAATT
>CAZKMG010000157.1:0-8700 GCA_964553465.1 uncultured Bacteroidaceae bacterium | reverse complement strand
TAAAGATATAAAGTCAATTCCCGGAGGAAGTTTTGCAGTTTTTAAAGATGGAAAGAAGGTAATGGAGGAAAGATATTATGAAATAGGAAGAACTCCCGGGCCAAAATTTAATTCCTACGCAGATGCTGAAGAGGCATTTAAGAGTCTGATGGATGATGCAGTGAAACTCCGGTTACGAAGCGATGTGCCCGTTGGTGCTTACTTAAGTGGGGGGGTAGACAGCTCTATAATACTGCACCTTATTAATAATCATTCAACCAGTAAGTTTAAGACCTTTTCAATCACTTTTGATGACGCTGAGTATGATGAATCAACCTACCAGCAGGATATGGTAAAGTATATTAATTCTGAACATTATTCAGTTAATATCACATACGAAAAGATTGACCGTTATTTTCCTGATGCTGTATATCACTTTGAACGTCCTGTTTTTCGAACTGCCCCGATACCACTCTACTTATTATCTGAAATTGTTAGAGCGAATGGTATCAAGGTTGTTTTGACAGGGGAAGGGGCTGATGAAATTCTCTGGGGATATGATTCTTATAAAGAATTGAAGTTGTTAGAGTTTTGGTCAAAATACCCGGATTCAAAAATCCGGCCTCAACTCATTAAAAAGCTCTATCCTCATTTGAACCATTATAAAGATGAGAGTCAATATGGAATGATGAGGATGTTTTACGAGGATTTTCTTAATGATTATAACAACGGGCTTGCTTCTTTAAATATCAGGATTCATAATAATCAGATACTTCAATATTATTTTAACAAAGAATGCAACATACAGTTTGATAAGCAAAACTTAATTCAAACATTAAGTACGTGGTTACCTGGTAATTATAATAGTTTTAGCCTTCTTCAGAAAAATCAGTACCTGGAAATGAGAACATTATTATCAGGTTATTTGTTATCGACGCAGGGAGACAGAATGTCACTGGCGCATAGTGTGGAGGGACGATATCCATATTTAGATCACAGGGTAGTTGATATGTTATTTACAATGAACGAGGAATATAAATTAAAAGGGTTTAACCAAAAGTACCTGCTTAAAAACTGTTATCAGAGCCATATTCCCTATTCTATAATAAACCGGCCAAAACGACCATATATGGCGCCTGACTTAAGATCCTTCATAGTTGATGGTAAACCTACTGACAATACCTCATTTTTCCTAAGTGAAGATCTGCTTAAGGACTATCAAATATTCAATCCCAAATGGGTACAGAGGTTCCTGAAGAAATTTGTGAATGGAATACCTGATTCAATTGGCTATCGGGATAATATGATTCTTACTTTTATTCTTTCAACACAGATTGCTAAATACTGGACTAAAAATCCTAAACAATTCTCGTTATCAAATGATCTATTAACAGTTAAAATAAATGAATATGAACAACCAGTTTACTAACACGGAAGTTATTACGAAGAAGCAGATTAAAGAATCATTGCTGGACTTTATTTGTAAACAATTTCTGGTTGACAGAGAAGATATTGATGTTGATAAATCTCTCATTGACACAGGAATAATAGATTCAATGGGGCTGATTGAAATTTCAACCTACATTACTAAAAACTTTCATTTCAAGGTAACTGTTGACCAAATGACCCGTCAGAATTTTGGTTCCATACTTCTAATGGTTGATTTTATAGACAAGAATAAAAAGTAATAGACTTCCTGATTCTTGTCATCCTTAACATATTGAGAATTTCTACTATTTAGTGTATTTACTGCAAAAAATTTGACGATCTTTTGGGACATCAGAAGCGATACTTATATCTATATCTGATTATATTATTTTAACTTTCTGTTTGGATTTTATAAAAAAGGAGTAAAAAAAATATCTGGAATCAATCGAATTTGCATCTTAAATTTAAGTAATAAAATTTAAAAATGAACTCACATAATGATAAAATAGCCGTTATTGGCATGGCTTGTCGGTATCCGGGGGCCAATAACATTGAAGAATTTTGGAAAAATCTTATTGATGGTAAAGAAACTATTAAGCGTTTTTCTGACGATGAGCTTTCGAAGTTTGAATTTAGGTTGGATGATATTAAGGATAATCCGAATTATGTGAGAGCAAGAGGAATACTGGACAATGTGGATAAGTTTGATGCTGATTTTTTTGGTATGACACCCAGAGAAGCTGCTATGACTGATCCACAGCATCGCCTCTGGCTGGAAACTGCATGGCAAGCATTTGAAAATGCTGGTTGTGATCCTATTAATTATAACGGATCAATTGGGGTTTTTGCCGGAGCCAGTTTAAATTCTTACCTACTAAATAATATATTAAGAGATCCCGTCAGATTAGAGAATTATATCCGATTACGTCAGGCAGATTCATTTCAGATCATGACAGGGAACGATGTGTCATATCTACCTACTAAAACAGCTTTTAAATTTAATCTTAAAGGTCCTGCCATTAATGTACAAACAACCTGTTCGACCTCTTTGGTTGCTATAGCAGAGGCCTGCCAGAGTCTTAGTAATTTAAAAACTGATATGTGTTTAGCCGGAGCAGTTTGTGTATTGATTCCTCAGGAAACGGGTTATATTTATGAGGAAGGGGCTATTATTTCACCTGATGGATATTGTCGTCCTTTCGATGCCCAGGGGAAAGGGACTGTATTTAGTAATGGAGTTGGGGTAGTAGTTCTAAAAAGACTTAATGATGCAATAAGAGATAATGATATGATTTATGCTGTTGTAAGTGGTTGGGCTACAAATAATGATGGCAGCAACAAATTAAGTTATACAGCTCCGAGCATTGATGGTCAGGCTGAAGTTATTATGATGGCCATGGCTACTGCGAATATTCAGCCTGAAGATATTAGTTATGTTGAAACCCATGGGACAGGAACACAACTGGGGGATCCAATTGAAATAGCCGGCCTGAAAAAGGCCTTTGCATCCAGTACAAATAAAAAACAATATTGTGGAATTGGATCAGTAAAAAGTAATATAGGTCATGCTGACACCGCATCAGGAGTCGCATCATTTATTAAAACATGCCTCGCGGCATATTACAAAAGAATACCCCGAACAATAAATTTCTCAGAAATAAATCCCCATATTAACATTGAGAATACCCCTTTTTATATTCAGAATGAACTAAAAGAATGGAATGAAGACAGACCTTTAATAATGGGGGTCAGTTCTTTTGGAGTGGGGGGAACAAATGCTCATGTAATTATTGAGGAACCCATACTTAAAGAAAAAAATAAAAAATCCGCTTCTGAATGGCCATCCTTGATTTTATTATCGGCAAAATCTGAAAATGCATTGAATGAAAGAAAACAAAATTTAGTGGATTTTCTCAAGACAAAACCTGATTTAAATATTCATGATGTTGCCTTTACCCTTGGTACTGGGCGTAATCATATGCCTCACCGGAGTTTTGTTGTAGCTGAAAACTTAAATGATATTGTTTCAGAAGGGACTAGTTTCAATTCCGGAAAAAAAGATAATCTCATTTCTGGCATTGCCTTTATGTTTCCAGGACAAGGAGCCCAGTATATTTCAATGGGGAAAGATTTATACAAAGAAAACTTACTTTTTAAACAAATATTGGATGAATGTTTTGATTTGGTAAAATCTGATATCGGTGAAGATCTTAAAACATTACTCATTGATAGCCCAATAACTGACGATGCTGAGAAGAAACTCGCGAATACAGCTATTACTCAACCTGCACTGTTTATTATTGAGTATGCACTTGCAAAAGTTTTTGAATATTTTGAAATCAATCCAAAGTATTTAATCGGTCATAGTATAGGTGAATATACAGCTGCATGCATTGCCGGAGTTTTTGATATGAAGACTGCATTAAAAATTGTTATTAAAAGAGGCCAGCTGATGCAGAGTATGCAGACCGGAAGTATGATGGCAGTGAGGGCAAGCCTCGATCAACTAAAAAGCATTGACAATTCATATTTTGAAATTGCAGCTGAAAATGCTCCGGTATTTTGTACAATTTCTTTCAAAACAGAAAATACAGAAGACGTTTCTAAATTACTGGAGAAAAATGATATTCAGTATATCCCATTGAATACATCACATGCATTTCATTCAGAAGCTTTTGACCCGATATTATCAGAATTTAGTGAGTTCGTAAATCAATTCAGTTTAAATCCTCCGTCTTTGCCATTTATCTCGTGCTTAACTGGAGAATTTATTACGGATGAACAAGCTGTTTCAGGTGACTACTGGGCGCAGCAATTGCGAAATCCTGTTCTATTTCGGCATGGGATATCATCTATATCGAAAAATGAAGATGTGATATTCCTGGAAGTTGGTCCAAATACTCATTTGAGTTCATTGGTCAAACAAAACAATGACATTGAAAATAAAAAAGCAATTATTGCCACTTTAGGAAAACCCGGTAACACTGATGAGAAATATAAGATTATCAATGCTTTAGGTAACATGTTTATTATCGGTACTAACTTAAATTTTAATCTTCTACAAAAGGATTTAGGTCCTGATAAAATAAGTCTTCCTACATATCCATTTGAAAAGAAGCACCATTGGATAAATTTTGAATTGCCCAGACATAAGGATAGTCAATTAAAAACCTCTTCCGACGAAAAGGAAGCCGATCTTTCTGGCAGTGGTGTTGAAACTGATTCTGAAACAAAAGAATCTGGAATTAAACCAATAGAAGAAAATACCCAGATTATTCTTAATATTTGGAAATCTTTAACTGGAATTGATGAAATAGGGCTGGATGAAGACTTTTTCGAACTTGGAGGTCAATCTCTTCTCGCATTGCAGATTATGACTCGGATTAAAGAAGAATTAAATTATAATTTTTCTTTAAAAACATTTTATGAGAATTCAACCATTAATAAATTAAGTTTATTAGTAAAAAGTGATAAAGTTACTCAGGAGCCAATTTCTGAATTTATTCATACAAATAATCTTACAAATCTGCCATTGTCTAACAATCAGAATGGGATTTGGATAATTACACAGTATAGTGGTTCAAATCCTGCTTACAATATCCCGTTTACTTACAACCTTAAAGGTGATTTAAAAATAGATATTTTTCAGAGGGCCATAAATATAGTATTCAATCGACACCTAATAGTGTATTCCGTATTTGGGCAGACCAATGGTATTCCATATTATAATATAGTTCCGAAACCTGTTCCAGTCGATTTGGTTGAATTTACAGATGAAGTCCCGGAAATCCGCAAGGAGAAAATTTATTCATTTATTGGTGAGGACACTCGTAAAATCTTTAATATCGAATCCGGACCACTTTACAGGCTTTATTTGTTAAAACAAGATGATTCAGACTACTACTTTCATGTTACTATCCATCATCTTGTATTTGATGGTTGGTCATGGAGTATTTTCCTCCACGAATTCACGACAGTTTATAATAGTCTCATTCATAACCTGGATCCAAATCTTGAAGAGATTGAATTTCAGTACTATGATTATGCAAAATGGCAGGCAGATTATAATAATAAATTAAATGAGGATATTTCAAAAAAGTTCTGGATTGAAAATCTGAAAGAATGTAATCCTATATTGAATTTCCCATACGACCGACCCAGAATAGATACACCTACAGGTTTTGGAGGAAAGGTATATATTAAAGTGCCATCTGAATATACATCTATTCTTAAGGACATAAGCAAGAAAGAGAATACTACTCTGTTTCCGACAGTATTATCAATCTTAGGAATTTTATTCCAAAAGTATTCCGGTGAAAATGATATTTGTATAGGAACTGCTACTGCAAACAGACTCCAGACAAAACTGGAAAAGATCTTCGGAATGTTTGTTAATACTACTGTAATCAGATTACAGATTGAGGAGGATGCCAAATTCAGCCTGCTTCTTAATAATACGAAAAATACAGTTCTGGATGCAATCTCCCATAGTGATCTTCCTTTTGAAAAAATAGTTGAGGCTGTCAAAGTTAAAAGGGTTTTAAATGTAAATCCACTATTCCAGGTATCGATTGTCTGGTTGAATAATTCGGCTCTTCCAATAAAACTTGAAGGAGTAAGAGGAGAACGCGTCACTGTTGATGAAGGAATATCCCCGTTTGATATTACCTTCTATTTATGGGAAAATGGGGATTATATTGAAGGTGAGATAGAATATAATGTTGATATTCTGGAGAGAGATACAATTGTTCGCCTAAAAGATAATTTTGTCGAGTTAATTCACTCAGTCATAAAAAGCCCCGACCAGAATATTTCTACATTTAATGTAATTTCAGAAAAAGAAAAAATAATTCTTGAGTCGTTTAATGAGACTCATGTTCCAATTACCGACAATCTTGCCCTGGATTTTTTTGAGAGGCAGGCACAGTTGAATCCAAATAAAATTGCTGTTATTTCTGGTGATAAAAATATGACATATAAGGAGTTGGATAGTCAATCCAACCAATTTGCAAGACATTTAATTTCATTGGGAGTAACCAAAGGTGATATAGTGGGAATCTGTTTGGAAAGATCAGTTGAAATAGTCCTGAGTATTCTTGGAACTTTGAAGGCAGGGGGATGTTATCTTCCAATTGATCCGTCGCTTCCTGAAGATAGGATCAGCTATATGATAGATAATTCCAAAGCTGGTATAATTATCTCACTTGATTCACTCAAGCAGAAATTGCAATTTTTAACCAATAACAATATTATCGCTATTGATAATGAAAGCAGTAAATTCCAGAATAATAGTGTGTTAAAACCGGATGTCAATTTGGATGCTCAGTCAATGGTTTACATTATTTATACTTCTGGTTCAACAGGAAAACCAAAAGGAGTAAAAATACATAATAAGGCTTTGGTGAACTGGATCCAAAGTTTTTCAAACGTTCCAGGGACAAATAAGGATGACAGACTTCTTGCTATTACCTCCCCCTCTTTTGATGTTTCAGTGGCTGATTTGTTCCTCCCTTTATCTAATGGTGGTTCAATGATACTACCAAGTCAGGAAGAAACTTCAGATGGTTTAGCTTTAATCAAGCTAATAGAAGAGAATGATATTACAATAATGCTTGCTACGCCCTCGGTTTGGAGAATACTTATTGATAATGGATGGAAAGGGAAATCAAATCTTAAAGGTATATGTGGAGGTGAGGCAATGACTTATAGTCTCGTTCATCAAGTGCTTCCCAAGATTAGTGAATTTTGGAATTTTTATGGTCCCACTGAAACTACAATATGTTCATTAGGAATGCAAATAACAGATCCTAATGCCCGGATTCTTATTGGGAAGCCGATGGATAATACTGAAATATTTATTTTAGATAAGCATAACCATATGCTTCCAATTGGAGTTACAGGGGAAATTGCGATTGGAGGAATGAGCGTTTCGCAGGGTTATTTAAACAGACCTGATCTGACTTCTGAAAGATTCATAAAGTTCTACAATAATCAGGTAGTTTATAAAACCGGTGACATCGGAAGATTTCTGAGCGATGGAAATGTTGAATTATTTGGAAGGATCGATAATCAGATAAAGCTCAGAGGTTATCGGATAGAACTGGAAGAGATAGAAACTGTCCTTTCCCGGATTGAAGGCGTAAAAGAGTGTGTTGTACGTGTTCAGGATTTTGATGATAATGATGAAAGGTTAGTGGCCTTTTTAACGGTGGAAAGTGATTTTAAAATAACAAATGAGAAGATTAAAAGTTTGTTAGGGAAAGAGTTACCATCTTATATGATCCCTTCTTTCTTCCAGGTATTAGATAGTTTTCCAACAATGCCTAACGGAAAAATAAACAGGAAAGCACTTATTTTTAAGATTGATCAACCGTCCCGGGAGCAGGAAAAGGAAATTGAGATATTTAGTGAAACTCAGAAAGAAATAGTAAGTATCTGGGAAGAAATTCTTAAGATAAAAAATATAAAAGGATCTGATAACTTTTTTGATATTGGCGGTAATTCCCTTTTAGCCATAAGAGTTATCAATAAAATCAAAGAAAGACTTGGCTTTACGATGTCTTTTAAGGACTTTATTGGAAATCCAACAATAATTCATGCAGGTAATTATATCGATAATCAATCTCAAATTTCAGATAAAGCTATTGAGCTTACCCATTTGACAAAAACAAAAAATTTACCTTTATCATTAAATCAGAGGAGATTGTGGGTTATTTCGAAATTGCAACCCGATATACCTTCGTATATTGTTCCATTTACTTATAAATTCTCTGGTTCACTCAATCTTGAGTTATTTCAAAAGAGTATAGATATTTTATTTCAAAGGCACCATATTGTATTTTCCGTGATCAAAGAGGTTAATGGCGAACCATTTTGTGACATTGTACAATCGAAAGCTAAAATCTCATTTATTGATTATTCCCATCTGCCAGAAAATGAAAAAACAGATAGGGTTCATGATTTAATTAATGAAGATACAAGGAAAGTGTTCGATCTTAATAAAGGTCCATTGTATCGCTTATATCTTATATCAACAGGTAATGATGTTTATTATTTTCGTTTAAGTATTCATCATATAATTTTTGATGGTTGGTCCTGGTCTGTAATAGTTAAAGACCTAAATGAGATTTACAATAGCCTGTTAAGAGGAAATGAGATTAGACTTAAAAAAATTGAGTTTCAGCAATATGATTATGCACAGTGGGAAAAAAATACAATGGGCTCTAAGAATGAAAAAAAACTAAAGGAATTCTGGAAAGAGAATTTACAAGGAGCCTCACCAATACTTAATTT
>CAZKMG010000156.1:3826-8707 GCA_964553465.1 uncultured Bacteroidaceae bacterium | reverse complement strand
AACGATCCCAGGCTTCATTCAAAAACCGACTGCAGACTGCAGACTGCCTACTGCCGGCTGCTGACTGCCCCCTGCCACTGCCTCCTGCGCCTGCCACTGCCCACTTTTTCCAGTCCTTAGTCTGTATTTCTTTATCTCAATGTAAAGTCTGCTCCCAAAATACATCAGGAGAAAAATCCAGCAATTTCGCTTATCTCCTTAAAATCAAGACCTGTTCAGAGATTAATCGCGGAAGACTTTGCTGAAACAAGGTCATTGTTATTAACGGCTGCGACCTGATATGTATGACTACCGGTAGTGGTATCATTATAGGATGGGACAGCTGAAAGGTCAATACAAATCCCGTCGCGATATATTTTGTAGCAATCTACACCACTCTGTGCATCGGATGAAGCTTTCCATTTCAGGCTAACATGTGTATCATCAATCTTGCTAACTTTTAATCCTTGTGGAACAGATGGGGGAGTAGTATCCGCTGAATAGCCCTTGATCATCCGGTTGTAATCATTGAAATGGGTGAAAGTGACTCCTTTTGCAATAAGATCATTAACAACGTTCGTAAATTCAGTCCTGAGTGAATCTGTTCTGTAACCCCATGGATGTCCTTGAATTACTATATATGGAAGTGTGCTTGCTTTGAATTTTGACCAGTCGGAAAGATATTTCTTAAATGATACTACCCCGGTAGCTGTTTCCATATATACATTCAATATTGGCATCACCTGTTTCTCCGGCTTCACACCGTGGACATTCTCCTCTTTACTGTTTTCATAGTATATCCAGGCTTTTATAAAAGGATCTTCATTGACAATCCTGACAGTGTTTTGATTTCCTCCCCAATAGTGATCCTGGAAGTCTCTCAGGATATAATCATATTTCATAAGCATTGTTGTTCTTGCTTTGTAAAAGTGATCAAGTTGTGTGGCATAGTCGGTCTCGAGAAACTCTTTGGCATCACCTGTCCACCCATGCATCCATATTTCAAAATGCTTCGGATCATCTACCAGGCTCTGAACGTAAGCAAGGTAGTCTGCATTACCAAGGGTAAGTGATTTAACAAACAAACCAATATCGGCAGTAACATTTTTACTGATTATAATATCGGTAACTGTCTTCCATGTTCTCCAGTTAGTCTCATTAAGATCGTCAAATTTGAATACAACATATTGAACCTTCTCCCGAGCCGATTTTATATATGTACCGGATGATGATCCCGGTTGCTCCGAATACGTTCTAAAACACGACATTGCAAATGTCAGAAAGATGAAAGCAGGAATAAATTTATGTAAACTTCTTTTCCGGAATATATTATTTCGCATAGGGTTATTTTTAGATATTATATTGAAAACCTTGCTTTTATGATCAGGAGCTATAACAATCTAATCTGTTTTAATAGGATATGCAATTATACCATTTTTTTAAAGATTTTTTCTCTTGTATATATTGGAAAATTAAAATTTAATAATTTACTTTGTAATTCAAAGTTCTTTTAATTATATTTTATGAAAACCCATGAAAAACATTTACAGGAACTAAGTGAGATCCGCAACCTGATGGAAAAGTCCTCCCGCTTCCTATCCCTTAGTGGATTGTCAGGAATTTCAGCAGGGCTCATTGCCCTGGCAGGAGCTTTTGCGGCATGGATCTTTTTTAGTAAGGCCGGCATCCATCTTAATGAGTATTCCCAGGCACTGTGTGATTCAAACAACTTGAACCTACTTTGGTTTCTTGCGGTTGATGCTGTCCTGGTTTTCTCTCTAGCCCTAAGTTTCGGTTTTTATTTCTCACTCAGGAGAGCCCGGAAAATGAACATACCTTTTTGGAATTCCGCATCAAAAAAGCTACTAATAAACCTTTTTATACCCCTCGCAACCGGTGGAATTCTCTGTATCATCTTACTATTCCGCCAGGGACTTTATTTTGTTGCTCCTTTAATGCTTGTGTTTTATGGTCTGGCTCTGATTAATGCTGGAAAATATACCCAATTTAATATTAATTACCTGGGAATCATTGAAATCATTACTGGATTGCTCGCTATGATCTTTATCAACTACAGCTTTTTCTTCTGGGTGATTGGATTTGGTGTTTGTCACATACTCTATGGCAGTATTATTTATTTTCGTTATGAAAGATAATATTAATGGGTTATAAATAAACTGAATGAATATTTTCTTTAGTACTAATAATGAATGAATTATAAATGGGTAATCCAATAAAACGAATGAACAGGATATTTGAAAGTCGCATTCGACTTGGGATTATGTCTATTCTTGTGGTTAACCGCTCTGCTGATTTCAATACTTTCAAAGAACTTCTCGAAACTACTGACGGAAACCTGGCCAGTCATCTGAAATCGCTTGAGGCAGAAAAGATGATTTCAGTTACTAAACAATTTATCGGACGTAAACCTAACACAAGCTACCAGATTACTGATAGAGGGATAAAAACTTTTACCGATCATCTCGATGCACTTGAAGATCTTATAAAGATTTCTCAATAATTAACAATTTTTTTTACTAATATACTTTGAAAAACAAAGTACTTTTAAAAACAGAAATTATGGACACAATAAAAAAAGTATCTGGTTTTACCCACAGCATCTCATTTAAAATTTTGCTTGTGGGTTTTCTCAGTTTAATGCTGCTAATTCCTACCGCATGGATTAGGAATATCATCGTTGAAAGACAAATACGTAGTGAGGAAGTGAGTAAAGAGATAAGCTCAATATGGGGTAGGGAGCAGATTCTTGCTGGACCAATTCTGTCTATTCCATATAAAAAGAGTTATAGGTCAGAAAAAGAGGAATATATTAAAACAGAAATTGCTCATTTTTTGCCAGAAAAGCTGAAAGTAGATGCTACATTAAATCCATCGGTACGTTACCGTGGAATTTTCAGAGTGGTGGTGTACAATGCTCACATAAAAGTCAGTGGAAACTTTTCTACTCTTGATTTCAGCCAACTGGGAATCAATCCGGAGGATGTAGAATTTGAAAATTCTGTTCTTACTGTAGGTATACCAGATATGCGTGGCATTCAGAATGATGTTTTGCTCAATTGGAATGACAGATCGCTTCAAGCTATACCTGGTTCATTGTACAGGAGCCTTATACCCAGCGGATTTCATGTAAGAAACATTAATATCGAAAACTCACTTCAAAAAGAATTAAGTTTCAATATTGATATGACATTGAACGGTTCCAGCTCCCTTAAGTTTTATCCTCTTGGAAAAACTACCCAGGTGAATGTGACTTCAGCATGGCCGGACCCGAGCTTTGAAGGAGCCTTTCTTCCTGCAAGCCCCAGCATCAGTGAATCTGGTTTCACTGCTTCCTGGCTGGTCACACATCTTAACAGAAATTTTCCACAAGCCTGGATCAACGATGAGTATAGTTTTCAAGATTCTTCTTTTGGCGTGGGACTTTTCCTTGCAGTCAACCAGTATCAGAAATCAGAGCGATCCTCGAAATATGCTATCATTGTTATAGCTCTTACATTTCTTCTTTTCTTGTTAATTGAAATTCTTTATGGGAAAAGATTGCATCCAATCCAGTATCTACTTGTAGGATTTGCTATCACCCTTTTCTATATTTTACTGGTTTCTCTCTCCGAACAAATAGTTTTTGCAAGGGCATTTATAATTTCAGCTTTTGCCGTAGTCCTACTTATTACATTATACATTCATAGCAGCTACCGTAGCAGAACAATTACTCTTATTACTTTCTTAGTTCTTCTCCTGCTTTATGTTTTTATATATATCATCCTTCAGATGCAGGATTATTCCTTACTGTTCGGAAGCATTGGCTTATTCATCGCACTGAGTACATTTATGTATCTCACACGGAAAATAAACTGGTATAGAGAAGAGTATCCTTCGGAAGAGTGATTATTTTTCACTCCGGAACAATTGAAAATTTAAATTATAAATACAAAAATGTGTTTATTAATTAATTCATTATACTGACAAACCCCGTTTATAGTTAATTGACAGATTTCGGTTCTAACATCAGAAACCTCAACTATTCTCTGGATATCCTACGGTTTGAGCAAATAGCACACGTTGGGTTGATTTCAGATTGAATTCTTTAATTGTATTCTCTTTATCACAGTTGTGGAACCATGCGGCCAGACCAACAGAAGCTGCATAAAGGTACACATTCTGTGCGATGAAGCCCGTATCGGTATAGTAATAAGACTTTTGCACCTCAGGATCACCAATAGACCGATCAGGTTGTGTTGGGCCCAGATCATAACGGTTCAGGTCCACAATGTAAAAGATATTTACTGGTGCAGTGGCTGCACTTCTGCGGCCAGACCTTATACGGAAGTCCCCATCAACTATTGGTGACAGGCAATGGGGGTCAGCTTTATAAAGATAAACACCTGCTGGCAATGCCACATATAGGTCTATTTCCTGCGAATTACTGGCAGAGGGGGCAGTTCTCCCTTTCTTATTTAATCCTGCATTGTCTCGGTTTATCCCGAACGCGGCCCAGAGAAGATCGGATAAAATCTGAATGGGTAGTTCTTTTGAACTGATAGAACGTGTAGTTTTTCTTTCCTGCAAAGATACCAATACGGATTTACCTCCGTCCTTCCCGGGTTGAGGAAGCATAATAGTTTGCATTTCCAGTGCGGATGGTTTATCCGTTGCAAGACTGGATACCGGACCTGTCAGAACGCTAAGAGCCGGAATTGTTTTGATAAATTTTCTACGGTTCATTTTTTGTGTTTTGAGACTAATTCTTGCATATTTATTGGTTACTTATATCAAATGCGAATAGTTTATCAGTATGGCGAATATATAAACGGCCTCCACATACTACCGGATGTGCCCAGTACATTCCCTTTCCTCCTGAGGGCACTTTAAATTCTCCTGAAG
>CAZKMG010000156.1:0-3816 GCA_964553465.1 uncultured Bacteroidaceae bacterium | reverse complement strand
ATTTTTCAGGTGTAGCCTTAATTAACTTCATGGTTCCTTTTTCATCCAGAAGATAAAGCATTCCTTCTGCAAATGTTACTGATCCTTTTCCCTCCGTCTTCCACATTTGCTTGCCTGTCATAAAATCCAGGCAGAACCAGCCTCGTGCATTACTTCCTGATCCATAAAGATATCCCTCATGCAAAATTACTCCTCCATGATGGTTGTCCATCTGTTCAGTCTGCCAAACCAATTCTGGTTTTATTTCATTATCCTTGGTAATAAGCCTGATCAGGATGCTCCCCTTTCCATACCCGCTCGAAGCAAAAACATATTCATTATGAATAATGGGATCGGTAATATTCAGTCCGTTCTTATTTACAAAATCCATAGTCCATAAAAGTTTGCCTGTTTTACTGTCAACCCCGAATACGCAGTTTGAGCTCATACTGACAATCTGCCGGTATCCGCCAAAGTTCATAATGACTGAAGAGTTGAATCCTGCCTTTCCTGGTATATCAGAATTAGCCCATACCATTTTCCCGGTATTTTTATACAGGCAGATGATATATCCTTTTTTCCCGGCTGGATTGCAAAACAGCTTATCACAATCAATTAAAACAGATTCTGAATATCCATATTCAGGTATCTCAGAGTTAAATTGTTCAAGTAGTTCCCGGTTCCATAACTCTTTTCCGGTTTTACTATCGAAAGCTGTCAGACGTCCAAGTTCGCCAAGATGATATACAATCCCATTGTCGTAGGTTGGAGTGCTGCGGGAGCCAGTATAAGTTACAGCCCATGACATGGTTGTTTCCCAGGCTTTGCCATTAGGCATTTTCCATATTAGTTTTCCGTCCATATCGAATGCAAACACATATGTTTGATTATTTGATAATCCCGCAGTATATATAAGTCCGTTTGCAATGGATACAGAGCTATAGCCTTCACCAAGCCCCGAAACTGTCCATAACAGTTTAGGGCCTTCCATGGGCCATACATTTAACAAACCGGTTTCAGTCGATTTGTTTGTCCGGTCAGGTCCATTGAAACAACACCATTCAGATTTATCCTGAGAGAAGGCCGGCATTTGAAATAGTAGCAACAGGAAAACAGGGAGAAGGAGATGGCTAAATCGATTCAAATACTTTACATAAATTTTATATTCGTAAGTTTTTTGAATATCAAATGTTTTTTTGTTTTTCTTCATATATAATGCATTGATAATAAATGTTATTTCTATTTAGTTTCATGCATATTACATGCATTTACAGATTAATCCTGGTCATATATGTATTAATCTTAAAAGCCAATCTAAAACATGAATGAAAATTACTAAATCTTGCACTCTAATTTATTTGTTATTAATATGTTTTTAAATAAACATTCCATTTGAATTCGTGTTTAATATAGAAAGAAATTACTAAAAGAGTTTCCTCGTTCGAAAGTGGTTAAGACCCTGAACACGATGTAGTGTGGATTGATGGTAAATCCAAATATGCTTAACGATGGAGAGCATACAAATTTTATCTATTGAAATGATGTTAGTGCCAAACAAAAAGTAAAATCCCTGTTCAATGAATTTGGGGCACTACACAAAACGGAGCCTTTAACTTTAAAATAGTTCACTAATATGAAGAATGATCCTATTATACGTATTAAACCCCTTGGATTCCAATGGGAGACCAATAATCCTTTCCTTTTTTGTGTTCATCATAAGGATGCATATCCTCGTGGTAACGACCTGATGGGTCCGGAAGCCTCCCTGGTTGGCAGGAGTATAGGGTATGATTTTGTATTAAAAGATGGATGGAGGATGTATCACGGTACAAACATTCCAGGATTTCCAGTACATCCTCACCGTGGATTCGAAACAATCACTATCGTTCTTGAAGGGCTGGTAGATCATGCGGATTCACTGGGTGCTGCTGGTCGTTATGGTCATGGGGATGTACAATGGATGACTGCAGGTGCAGGTATACAACATACAGAAATGTTTCCCTTGCTCAACACTACAAAGGAGAACCCGCTAGAGTTATTCCAGATATGGTTAAACCTGCCTTCAGCGAGCAAATTTGTAGATCCTCATTACAAAATGCTATGGAGAGAGGATATTCCAATAATGACTTTCGGCAATGATGCAAAGGGGAGGACAGATGTTTCTATTATTGCGGGAAAAATTGGAGAGATACCTGCTCCGGCTCCCCCTCCGAATTCATGGGCTGCAGATGAAAAAAATGACGTTGCTATCTGGATTTTGCGAATGGAGGCAAACACCTCCTGGGAAATTCCTCCGGCAAAAAAAGAGGTGCCAAGGTCACTCTACTTTTATAAAGGATCATCTATATTTCTTGATGGGCATAAAGTTGATGCTCATCAGGCTATTGATTTGAAAACTGATTCCACAGTCATTCTGGACAACGGGGCACAGGAAAGTCATATCCTGTTATTGCAGGGCCGTCCAATTGATGAATCAGTGGTTCAATATGGTCCTTTTGTGATGAACACACAGGCAGAGATTCAGCAAGCTATCCATGATTATCAAAAAACTCAATTTGGCGGTTGGCCGTGGCCACGTCCCGATCAGGTCCATGAACGCACAAAAGGTAGATTTGCCAGATATGCGAATGGGGAAGAGGTGAGAAGGTGATCAATGATCCATTGATACGGTAAATATTTACAAACCATTGTATTTAGTTTACATAAACTATAAGTGCGACAATCTGCAATTCATTGAATAATTTACATTGAAAATATTTAATATGGTCGTAAAAATTACTACAGGTTTTGTGCCAGCCAGTCTCCGACTTCTGAGGTTTTAAATGCTTTGTTTTCAGCAATATCCTGTGTCACTATGCCTTCCTGTAACGATTTTACAACCACCTCCCGAATAGCTTTTGCTTCTTCTGTAAGATTAATAGCCAGTTCAAGCAACATGGCTGCAGAAAGAATTGTTGCAAGGGGATTGGCAATATTTTTACCTGCGGCTTGCGGATATGAACCGTGAATTGGTTCGAAAACCGAAGTATATATCCCTACAGAAGCGGAAGGTAACAGGCCTAGTGATCCGGTTATTACACTTGCTTCATCAGATAAGATGTCTCCAAACATATTTTCAGTAACAATTACATCAAATTTCTTTGGCCACTGTATGATCTGCATGGCTGCATTATCAACAAACATATAATCCACTACAATATCTTTATAAGCCGGAGCCATCTCCTGAACAGTCTCTCTCCATAACCGTGAAGTAGCCAGGACATTAGCCTTATCAACAACGGTAAGCCTTTTACTACGTTTAGCAGCATATTCAAAACCCAATTTTGCAATACGTTGTATTTCTTCTTTAGTATATGTACAAGTATCAAAAGCCTTATTTTGATCTTCGGATCTCCCTCTGGGTTCACCAAAATATATACCCCCGGTGAGCTCTCTTATTACAACGAAATCAGCACCTTCAACAAGATCCCGCCGTAAAGGGGATTTATGAATCAAGGATGAAAATGTACTTACAGGACGAATATTGGCATACAAACCCAATTTTTTTCTCATTTCCAGTAGCCCCTGTTCAGGCCTGACTATAGCTTTAGGATTATTATCATATTTAGGATCTCCGATGGCTCCAAAAAGCACAGCATCGGAGTCCATGCAAATTTTTAAGGTTTCTTCAGGAAAGGGATTTCCTGTTCTATCAATTGCAATGGCCCCTACGAGAGCCTCAGTGAAATGGAAAGTATGACTGTATTTATTCCCAATGGCTTCGAGTACTTTTTTTCCCTGAGCTATTATCTCAGGTCCAATGCCATCTCCAGGCAATAAGGCGATGTTAAAATTCAT
>CAZKMG010000155.1:0-8729 GCA_964553465.1 uncultured Bacteroidaceae bacterium | reverse complement strand
AAATGAATTCCGGCAGTAATAAAGCATCTAAGATCCTATGGGTTGGAACAGGTGATATAGAGTTAGGAAATGAAAACCAGAATTTAAATTTTGATCTTTACCCACTTGAGATACCCCATAAAGTTAATGATAAATTCTACGGAGGTTTTTGTAATAACACCATCTGGCCATTGTTTCATTATTTCCCCTCAAATACAGTTTATAACAGTAGTTATTTTGATGCATATGTAACTGCTAATAATCTGTTTTTTGAAAGATTACAGAATATAATTCAGCCGGGCGATTTTGTCTGGATTCACGATTACCACTTATTCTTGTTACCCGATCTGTTAAGAAAATCCTTCCCAAATATTAATATTGGATTTTTTCTGCATATACCCTTCCCCTCATATGAAATATTTCGTTTGCTCCCAAGACAATGGCGTGAATCTATTCTTACAGGTATGATCGGGGCCGATGTGGTTGGGTTTCACATCAATGATTATACTCAACACTTTATTAAATCAGTAAAGCGGACCATTGGTTACGAGATTGACCAGAACCTTATAACGGTGTCAAACAGACTATGTAAAGCTGATGCCTTTCCTTTAGGTATTGATTTTGATAAATTCCATAATGCATGTTTTTCAATTAGAACCAATTTCCGAAAGCAGAAATTACTTAATCATTTAAAAGATAAAAAATTAATTTTTTCCGTCGACAGACTTGATTATTCAAAAGGATTATTAAATAGGCTAACTGCATTTGAACGATTTCTTGATAAATATCCAAACTGGCATCACAAAGTAGTTTTCAATATGGTGGTGGTCCCTTCCAGGGATAAGATAGAAGGTTACCGAGAGATAAAAAAAGAAATAGAAGCAACGGTCGGACAAATTAACGGAAAATATGGCACCCTGAACTGGCTTCCTATAATATATCAGTATAAATCAATTCCTTTCCATGAACTTGTTGCCCTATACAATACTAGTGAAGTTGGATTAATTACTCCACTGCGTGACGGAATGAACCTGGTTGCAAAAGAATATATCGCCTGCCAGACTGAACACAAGGGAATGCTCGTGCTAAGTGAGATGGTCGGCGCAACTGTTGAGTTGAATGAAGCAATAATTATTAATCCAACTGACATAAAGGAGACATCCGATGCTATTGATCAGGCGCTTAAAATGCCACAGGAAGAAAAAGAAAGAAGGATTAATAAAATGCAGGACAGATTAAAACGTTACAATGTTTTTACCTGGACTGCAGATTTCTTCAGACAGGTAAGTGACATTCAAAAAGAGCAGGAACAGATGAAAGTAAAATATTTGGATGAGAATATTTTACATAGAATTAAAGCAAAATACCTGAAATCCCGTAAACGTCTTTTTCTTATCGATTACGATGGAACTTTAACTCCTATTGCCATACTCCCCGAAATGGCATTATTAAATAAAAAAACGGAAGACTTACTAAAAGCAATAATATCAGATAAACGTAATAATGTCATAATTATAAGCGGAAGAGAACCGGAATTTATTGAGAACCAGTTTAAGAATATGAATGCAATTTTGATTGCAGAACATGGATATTTCATTAAATATCCAGGTGGCGAATGGACAAAAAATGTCAAGATTAATGTATCGTGGAAGAATAAAATTCTACCTGTATTGAATGATTACGTGGACAGGTGCAACGGTTCTATGATAGAAGTGAAAAATGCCTCTATTGTATGGCACTACCGAAATGCTGATGAGGAAATTGCAACCCTGAGGATCCATGAACTTAAAGATGACCTTTCGGAAATACTTAAAGGTGAATCTAAACTACATGTGCTTGAAGGAGATAAAGTATTGGAAGTTAAAAGCATACTTTATGATAAAGGTACAATAGCATCCAGCATAATCAATAAAGAAAAATATGACTTTATTCTGGCATTAGGTGATGACAAAACAGATGAAGATTTGTTTAAGGTTATTCCAAAACATGGTTTTACCATTAAGGTTGGTGGTAAAGCTTCTAAAGCCCAATTTAACCTCCGAAATCAGTCGCAGATTTATGATATACTTACCCTTTTCATCGACTCACATGAGAAAATCCCGGACTAAATACTTGTGAATTTTCCTCGCAAATTCTTTAAATGCTCTTATTTTAAAGGTGGATATAAGTAACCAAGGGTGTTGTTCTCAATATTAATAATCTAGATGACCGCTTTCTGCTAAGGGAAGCTGCCGATGGGAAGGAAGGCTTGCAGGAAGCAATTGAGACGACCCCCGATCTAATTATCGACCTGATTATGCCGGTGATGGATGGTATGGAAATGTGCAGGAATTGGCTATAAGAATTAAAAACCTGATCGAGCAGCGTAAAAAGCTGAGGGAACAGTTTAGCAAAGATGTCAAACTGCAGCCAAAGGATATTGCAATTACTTCTATCGACGAGAAGTTCCTGAACAAGGCTCTTGATGTTATTGAGGAAAATATGGATAATTGTGATTTTGATGTGGCGAACCTAACAGATAATATGGCAATGAGCCGAATGCAATTGTTCAGGAAACTTAAAGCCCTGACCGATCAATCACCAAGTGAATTCATCCGTACTATACGGTTAAAACGAGCTGCCCAGTTACTTGACAGAGGTTTTGGCAACGTGGCCGAAGTGACTTACGAGGTAGGATTCAACAATCTTTCCTATTTTGCTAAATGTTTCCGTGAACTGTTTGGGATATCACCATCAGAATATGTGTAACAAAAGGTTTAAATATTGGATAAGATGCAACACCATCATGCTTTGTAGCGTGTATCTTCAAAGAGAATACAATCCAAAGTTCCAGTGTATTTTTAATTAAACAATTGACGTATTTAATATACCAATTTAATTACGCTTAAAAATTCATTAGATTCTGATTAGATTACATTTGGTTCATTTCAACTGCATTTTGACTTGCCAAGCTTTATGGTTTTAGAAAGGAATAAGTAGTTATTTTATAACGGATTTTGGGTTTTGGAATAAGGATTTAACGACATAAAAATTAAAGAAATTAATAGAGTAAGAACTCGAAAAACAACCCATGGTTTGCTATATATTGACTGCAATAATCACTTTGTCTGATAAAATAACCAGGCGAATTAATAAGTTTGACTTAACAATGGGAATGATTATTAAATGTATTTTTATAGTTACTTTTTCCTGGAGAGAAAATCAGTCATTAAAAAGTAAATAAAATTTAATATTGATCTTTCCTAAAATATCAAAATATGCAGAATATATTTTTAACCATTGGATTATTTACATTAATCACCATTACTAACAATATAACAGGTCAAACCGTCTCATTTGCTGATCCTGTTGATATAGGTATGGGAAGTGTAATAGGCGTATCTGCCCTGGATGCAGCTGATTTTAATAAGGATGGTTTAATTGATGTTGCAGTAATGGAAGGGGGTGCTCATTCAAAGGGCAGGATCACTTTTGCATGGTTTGAACAATCCATAAATAAAAATTGGATTCGTCATGAATTTGGAGGCTCCGAGGGTTTTGATGATTTTATTGGCTCGGCTCGATGTGAGGATATCGACAAAGATGGAGATGTTGATTTGGTTTTAGCCAACGATGGACATTCTACCGGGCCCATTCAAATATTCTTATTCGAAAATCCAGGAAAAAGAAAGGTATATGGCAAATGGCCATCTCAAATAATATCCACAATTGATGGATTTCATGCCAATGATATGCGTCTTGCTGATATCGATGCCAATGGGAATACTGATGTCATAATCCGACATAAGAATCCTGAATCTGTAAAAATTATTTTTCAGGTTACAAAAAATAAGTGGTTTACTAAAACAACCGAAATCGGTCAGGCTGGTGAAGGTCTTGCAGTAGGTGATATAAACAGAGATGGGTTACCGGATATTACCATAACCGGACACTGGTTAAAAACTCCTGAGAATCCCCTCACTGGTGAATATATAAAATATAATATTGAAGCAGGCTACAAGCTGGTAAATAAAGCTACAAAGGAAGAAGTTGGTGATATAAACGGTGATGGCAGGCCGGATGTTGTACTTTCACCTGCTGAACATTTCCCAAATTATGGAGGTGATAATTACGATCTGGCCTGGTACGAATGCCCTGAATATCCTGAAGCAGTAGACGAATGGAAAAAACATATTGTAAAAGGAGACCTAAACAAAGCCCATTGTGCTAAGCTTGCTGATTTTGATAACGATGGTGATCTGGACATTCTTAATGCCATCGACTGGGATGACCTGGAAATAAGAATTTATTTTAATAAAAATGGAACATTTGAAAATACTTTATTGGTAACTTCCGGTAAAGGAATTTATTCCGGAGCAATAATCGATATTGATAATGATGGTGATATAGATATTGTTGGAGAAGATAAATACTCCAGTGACGCCCGTCCCTGGTTCTATGAAAATTTATTGTATTCTAATAAATAAAAAAAGATACGATGTAAAATAATTCACCTATGAAACGAGCATGAATTTAACATGCTTAAATTCACAAAAGAGCATGTTTAAATTCATCGCGAGTTCCCCCGCTTTTGCGGGGCAGGCTATGTGACCATAAAAAATAAAAATTTAAACACATGAAACTACATTCGATAATTAGTTTTTTATTATTATTAAATCTTTCCCAGGGCAATTTTGCCCAGGAAATAAGAAGACCTCAAGTGTGGGGAATAGCAAAAATGACTTTTCTGGTAAGTGATTATCAGTTGGCAAGAAATTTTTATGGTGATTTTTTGGGCTTTGAGGAAGCATTTTCCTATGACTCAGAAATTGGAAAAATAATTTCATTCAAGGTAAATGACCGCCAGTTTTTGGAATTTATAGAGGACAAAAATGCCAGAGATAAAGTACGCCTTGTATCAGTTTCTTTTGAAACAGAAGAAGTAGAGCAAATGAGAAAATATTTGAACCAAAAAGGAGTTAAAGTGCCGGATCGTATTTCAGTTGATGGGGCAGGCAACGAAATTATCCTGGTACATGATAACTCAGAAGTGCCTGTTGAGTTTATTCATTTCATGGAAAAATCATTGCACCAAAAATCAAAAGGAAAATTTCTTTCAGAAAACCGGATATCAAAACGTATTCACCATGCGGGATTATATTGCAAAGAAGTTGTTGAGAATGATCCCTTTTATTCGGGCATTTTAGGGTTTAAAGAAATGTGGAGATACCCTGAAAATCCTGAAGAAAAAGTGATGATGAATTACCTCCAAATTCCAGATTGTGTAGAGAATATTGAACACTATTCATCGGATGACATAAATTTTAATCATCCTTGTTTATTAGTGGATGATATGCAGGAAACCATTTACAACCTAAAAGAACGACGAGGAAATAATAAACTGGGTAAACCTATGGTGGCTAAAGGGAAACGGTGGTTGCTGAATATAAAAAATGAGGACGGGACTGCTGTGGAGTTTACCGAGGCACATACTGTTAAGTAACTTATAAATTGATTTCGTAAAGATCGTATAGTCTGAAAGATCATTCATTGGATGATTGTATTTAAACAGTTTATCGATTTGTTTAAACTCCCGGATTTAATAGCTCTCAGCTTCACAGAGCTTCAACCTATGACACATATTTTCATATTTACAGGCTAATTTATTCTTCGATATTCAGATATATTTTTTGTATATTTTTTCCGGATTTTGTAAATTTATTCTTAATACATGCTCTCATCCTTCTCAGTACAGTCTATTTTAATCGTTTTTTGAAATACATATCCCACAATAAGTCTGATATGAAAAATATCTGTTTATCATTAGCAATTTATGTTCTGATATGTCCAATTGAAATTCTCGGTCAGCCCACCTGGAATTCTCAGATAAGCCCGATACTGGAGGACCTGGTATCGGTATCCTTTCCGGATACTTCATACGGATGGGCCATCTCATCCACCGGAACCTTGATTCATACCGTTAACGGAGGAAAGCAATGGAAAATTCAAACCTCTTTCCAAGATTTTTTTCCTGAAAAAATTCTTTTCAGTGATACTATCACCGGGTGGATGGTTGGCTCAAAAACCCAGCAGCTTGATTCATCCTATATTCTCAAAACAGAAAACGGAGGAGCAAACTGGAAAATCAGTAACTCCCTGGCATCTTCCAAACTATTTGATATTTTCTTCACGGACGACACCTACGGCTGGGCCGTCGGATTTATTGGTGATACCCTTGGTTTAAGGCTTCACACTACCGATGGAGGAGATAACTGGGCACTGGCTGACTATGGCATACACGTATTATCCAT
Source organism: uncultured Bacteroidaceae bacterium (assembly GCA_964553465.1). Classification (GTDB taxonomy): domain Bacteria; phylum Bacteroidota; class Bacteroidia; order Bacteroidales; genus CAZKMG01. The sequence goes on along the minus strand of CAZKMG010000155.1, from coordinate 2,460 downwards.
ATACTCAAGTGTTCACTTCAGGGATACTCTTGTGGGTGACCTGTGTGGACCAGGACCTGTTCTAATGCACACCGGTGATGGAGGAAGGAAGGCCCCCGGATGGGCACTTGATATTAAAAAACTGGATAAACCCATGTATGATATGGTGAATGTTGGAGATGTATATGGTTGTATGGTGGGAGCAGATGGCAAAATTATTTTCACAAAAGATAAATGGGCAAATTTCCTCGAATATGAATTGGATAGTGGAGATACACTCTGGTCGGTAGATGATACAGAACCACTTGGTTTCTGGGCAGTCGGAGAAAATGGAACCATTTTCTTTGTGGGGTACAATGAATTCCTGGGACTGGCGGTTCAGGATCAATCCATTGCAGTTACCAGTGATCTTTTTGAAGTGGATGCTCTTGATAATTCACATGTATGGGCAGTGGGTGAAAATGGTACTATTCTGCATTATGGTTTTGATACCAGCCTGAGCACTCCAACCCAGCCTGAAGAAGAATTTTATGTATTCCCCAACCCGGCCACCGACCAGGTATACGTGAATAGGAAAAACATAGCAGCGGTTCAATTAAAGCTCTATAGCATTCATGGTTTGCTGATGAAAGAGATTTCGTGTCCTGCAGGGCAATCGAAGTTGTATTTCAATCTTAATGGTCTTAATCCTGGAATCTACATACTCCAGGCTGGACCGGATGAGAGAACCCTGCTTATTAAAAAATAATGCGAAATTATTTTTTAAAATATACAGTAGAATAAAGTCTTGTAAGTGGCATTTACTTAAATCCATTTACTACGAAAAAATTTATTGGTTTAATGGTTGTTGCCTAACTCAAAAAATCTAGCTGAATGTTCCACTTTCACAAGGTTTATAAAGCTCAGAAAAGATCATTACTTAAGGTTAATTACCATATGAATGGCACAGGAATTTAATAATAATAATTGTCTGTCAGATAAGTGATATTGACTAGTGCAGATAAAAATTTAATTTGAACCACCTTTTGCAATGCAAAAGAGGTGTTTATCGCCTCTCAAATATATTTTCCCATTGCTTATAGCCGGCGATGCATTCATCCTTTCCCCGATAGCATTTTTCGCGATATACTGGAATGTGGGACCTGGTTTTATCACAGTTATAACTCCTTCGTCATTTGGCATGTAAACCAGGCCGTCAGCGAGAACAGGAGAAGAATATTGCTTACCCAAATCTTTCGCCCAGAGAATATTGCCGTTAACTACTTCAATGCAATTGACCTGGCCATTGATCATAGTTGTTAAAAGAAAATCATCCGTACAAACAGGTGAAGGCACGTAATAAGCTCCCTTTTTCGATTGCCAGACTACACGACTATTTGTAACATTACCTTGTCCATCGGGTTTTATCGCTAACAAAATACGTTCAGGCCAGGCACTACTAACAAGTACCAAACCTGTCTTTTTATTATAAACAGGACTGGAACAGAAGTCCTCAGAGGGACCATCTACAAACCAATACTGTGAACCATCATTAGGATTATAGGAAGCAATCTCCATATTACCACAAAAAATCATTTGCATTTTTCCGGACATTTCCCTGAAAATAGGCGTGCTAAAACTATGGGAAGGTTTGTCGTGCGAAATTTTCCAAATAATATGGCCGTCAGCCCTACTTAAGGCAGCAACAAAAGAATTCTCGCCTTTACTGTCACCATTAATAATTACTTTGTCTTCGAATAGCGTTGGTGAACAACTGAAACCATGTGGGCTATAAAATGTACCGGGTCGCTGAATCCATATCTGTTTTCCCGTAAAGTCGTAAGCTGCTACCACAACATCCTGACCATCCAGGAATGACACATAAATTAAGCTGCCGTCTGTAGCGGGTGTGCCAGAAGCGTAACTATTGTCATTGTGTTTATTCTCAAACGTGCTTTTAAGCACGGTTTTTTGCCACAATAATTTACCACTTTTACAATCATAACAAAGTAGAACTTTTTCCTGAGTTCCAAGAAGAGCAGTAACCGTAAAAAGCTTATCTTCCCAGACAATTGGCGAAGAATGACCAATACCGGGCACCGGGCTTTTCCATAATACATTATTTATAGAATCCCACTGAGTGGGCAGGTTGGTTTCAATACTGGTTCCATCTCCATTTGGGCCACGCCAGCAAGGCCAGTTTTGCGCTTTTATAAAAGACACGGAATTTATTATCAACAATACAAGAATAAAACTTATGTATCTCAGATCAGCCATTTGCTAAAGGTTTGCGGTTTTAAAGTAAAAATGATTTCGTTCAAAAATAAGAAAAATTATTTATTGGCATAGAGTTACTAACCAATCAAGTATAATATTAATTATCTTTTCAATTAATTCGTAGTGGTAAATATCATAACCAGCTGTTTTCTATTATGTTATAGCAAGACGTTTCCAACCTGCTTTTTTGTCGAAGGAGATTATCCAAACGGAATTAGGGTATGT
>CAZKMG010000154.1:0-8779 GCA_964553465.1 uncultured Bacteroidaceae bacterium | reverse complement strand
CCCCTGTTCCTGTACAACCAGAGATTCCTCAATGTATTCAATTCCATTTAATATCTCCTCGATCTCCTCAGGATAAATATTTTCTCCATTAGTACCCAGGATGATATTTTTAATTCTACCTCTTATATATAGTATACCCTTTGAATCTAAATAGCCTAAATCTCCTGTCTTAAACCAGCCATCCTCAGTAAAGACCTGGGCAGTCAGGTCAGCGTTCTTATAATATCCTAACATTACATTTGGCCCTTTTGCCTGGATCTCACCTTCTCCAGTAAGCGGGTTCTGATTGAATATCCTTAATTGAAGTCCCTGGACAGGTTTTCCGGTTGACTGGTAAGGTGTATGAAATGGAGGAGACCCAGCAAGCATAGGTGAGGTTTCGGTCAGTCCATACCCAATGGCATAGGGAAATCTCGCTTCACGAAGATATTTTTCAATAGTTGCATCAAGTTTTGCCCCACCGATTCCAAAAAAACGTACATGCCCACCAAATGTCTTCATTAATTTTTTTCCTGCAAGGCGATTTAGTAATATTCGGGTAGGCTTGAACTTAAACATCAGCCTGGTAATGAGATGATTATTGAATTTAGGTAAGACTTGTTTCCTGAAAATCTTCTCGATAATTAATGGAACAGTGAGCAATGTCGTTGGTTTAACAATACCCATTGCCTCAATAAGTACACCAGGGCTTGGTTGCTTTTTTAAATAATACACGCTAGCACCTGTTGACATCGGTAATAGGAATCCCAGGGTGTTTTCATAAGTATGAGACATCGGTAGAATAGAAAGAAAGCGATCCTTTGCATTGACGTCCTGAATAGTAAGACTTTGTCTGGTCATCCAGGCAAGGTTCCTGTGCGTCAGCATCACACCTTTAGAAGATCCGGTAGTCCCGGAAGTATAAATCAGCGAGGCAAGATCATCCTCATTTACATTATCCAGTTTGCCGGGGAAAAATTTCCCGGGAGCAGTTTCATTTATAGGAATCTCGTCTTTAGCCCTGAAACTAAGATTATCCAAAGAAATTACCGGGATTGTCAGCCTGGTAATAAGAGCCTTCAACCTATTCATTTGCTTTTGCGATACAAAAATTACTTTAGCTTCAGAATGTTGCAATATTTTTTCGATTTCTGCTTCATGAAAATCAGGTAAGATTGGAACAACCACAGCTCCCATACAAACAATTGACAAATATGCAACTCCCCAGTTAGGCATATTCTCTCCAAGGAGTGCAACACGATCACCATGTTTGACATCAATTACATCAAGAGTATTGGATAAATTCTGGACTTTTATACCCAGTGATTCATAAGAAATTCCTTCCTCACCAACATAAGAAAGGGCGATATTTTTACCGTACTTTCCGATTGAATTTTGAATAAGGGAACCGATGGTCAGTTTTTCCATTAAAATAATTATTTGTTCATTTCAAGGTTCAATCATTTGTGAATAAGGAATTTATCATATCAGTCGTGTTCATTTTTAAGAATGCAATTAATCCAGAAGGAGGGTTAATTCACATCATGCGAAGTTATTTAACCAATAAAAATAAATCTATCCAAGATAGGTTTTCAGCAATTTGCTGCGTGAAGTATGACGGAGTCTTCTTATCGCTTTTTCTTTAATTTGTCGCACTCGTTCACGGGTAAGTCCAAATTTTTCACCTATTTCTTCGAGTGTCATTTCGTGACCATTAATTCCAAAAAAAAGTTTAATAATATCACGTTCTCTCTCGGTAAGCGTAGCAAGTGATCTTTCGATTTCCTTTGAGAGTGATTCAATAATAAGTAGCTTATCTGCATTAGGTGAGTCGTTATTTGGCAGTACATCAAGGAGGCTGTTATCTTCGCCATCTACAAAAGGAGCATCGACAGAAACGTGCCTTCCCGAGACGCGCAGTGTATCGGATACTTTTTCTTTTGGTAAATCCAATGCATCAGCTAATTCCTCAGGTGTTGGAGTCCTCTCAAATTCTTGTTCAAATTTTGAAAAAGCCTTGTTAATCTTGTTCAAAGATCCGACCTGATTGAGTGGTAGACGGACGATTCTGGATTGTTCAGCAAGAGCCTGCAGGATTGACTGGCGAATCCACCATACAGCATATGAAATAAATTTAAATCCTCTGGTTTCATCAAATTTTTCGGCCGCTTTAATCAATCCCAGATTTCCTTCATTTATAAGGTCGGGTAGACTAAGACCCTGATTCTGATATTGTTTTGCAACTGATACGACAAACCTGAGATTTGCACGAGTAAGCTTCTCCAGAGCAATACGGTCACCCTTCTTGATCCTTTGAGCCAGTTCAACTTCTTCTTCAACTGTTATCAGCCCTTCCTTACCAATTTCCTGAAGATATTTATCTAACGAAGCACTTTCTCGGTTGGTAATGGATTTAGTAATCTTTAACTGTCTCATTATTTATTTATCCTTCCCTACAAAAATTTTTGCGAATTTAGACTATTTAAGCATACGATTCAATAGCATATTGATAAAATTTTTCAAATACAACAAAAACTTCTTTAAATTTTATCATTTATGTTCCCAAACTACAAGAATAAAAACTCTTCCGTTTGAATGGAAATCCCCTGAAGAAATATTTATTGCATTCTTCAGGGGATGAGAGTATAGTATGATAATTATTACAATAACACTTACCTTCTAAACGCTCATTTTATGTTCTTACAAAAAATTATATATCTCAACCTTTACATACCAAAAGCATAATAAGCTACTGTTCCATCTGGGTAAATACCCTCTAAATAAACTCCACCTCTGGCTTTCGACAGGAAATCTTTTATTTGTTCAACATCATTCACAGGCTTATTGTTTATATTAATGATAATAAAGCCTTCTTTAATTCCTGCTTTCATCAATTTCCCTGCAGTAAGTGAAGATACTTTTACTCCATTTTTAATACCAAGTTCACGCTTCTCTTTCTGCGTTAAATTCTCAAAACTGGCTCCAAGAACATTCATTGAATCTCCTTGTTTGACAATCCCGGTATTCCCTGACATATTCCTCAGAACAACTTCATATAGCTTATCGTTATTATTTCTTCTTACCAGTACATTTACCTTGTCTTTTGGTCTGTAATGACTGATCTGCTCCTGAAGTTCTGCAACTGAATTGACCGGAACATTATTAACTGAGAGGATGATATCTCCAGTTTTTATCCCTGCGTCACGAGCAGCTCCATTTTCACGAAGTCCTGCAACATAAACGCCTTCAAGCTTATCAATATTGTGTTCTTTTGCAGCAACATCAATATTCTGAATATCAACACCCAGAACTGCCCTTTGAACCGCACCAAATTCAGTCAGATCAGCAACAACTTTCCTGACAATACTAACAGGTACAGCAAAGGAATTTCCTGAATAATCCCCAGTTCTCGATGCAATAGCCGTATTAATCCCAACCAGTTCCCCCTTCGTATTCACAAGGGCACCTCCGCTATTACCAGGATTAACAGCTGCATCAGTTTGAATAAATGATTCAATTGCTGAAATATCTCGATTTATATTGATATTTCTTGCCTTAGCACTAACGATTCCGGCAGTAACTGTAGACGTAAGATTATATGGATTACCTACAGCTAAGACCCATTGTCCTAACCTTAAATCATCGGAACTGCCATACGGAATAATGGGTAAATCTTTAGCATCAATTTTAATCAGGGCAATATCAGTGCTTTTATCCGTGCCTATTACTTTTGCGGAAAATGACCTTTTATCATTCAATACGACTTCAATATCATCTGAATTATCGATCACATGATTATTGGTGACGATATATCCATCACTTGAGATGATTACCCCGGAACCAAACCCCATGACAGGTTCGGGCTGCATGTTTCCCCGGTCTCCAAAAAAGAAACCGTATAATGGATTATCTCCATATGTCCTTTCGGATTTAGTTTTAACATGAACCACCGCGTGAACAGCTCTTTCAGCAGCAAACGTAAAATCAATTCCACCGCTATTGGTGTCCTGAGGAAGATTAGTATATATCATTTTCTGCGGTGAATCAGCAGTAATGACTCTAACCTGGCGCTTGTCAATTTGTGAATAACCGAAGACAACAATAATGGCTCCGACTATTGCAATTAGAAATGTGACAATTAAATTTCTTGTTTTCATCTTTTTAAAAATTTAATTAATTATATAAAATATTTTAAAAAATCGTTGATCGAATCTCTTTTTTTTCTATCTCTTTGAATCGGAAAAATAAAGTTCAAATTTATGTCCGGTCAAATGATTTATGTAATATTGCACAAAACAAACGCCAAAATGATATAACTTGTTTTCAGATTTTGGATATTTAAGCTTTTTTAACATAACAAGATGACAATTCAATTCACTAAATATCACGGAACCGGAAATGATTTTATCATGATTGATGCACGAGCCTTCATAGCGACGATCTTTACCGAAGAGTTTGTCAGAGAGTTATGTGATAGGCACCTTGGAATTGGGGCTGATGGACTTATTCTATTGATGAAGGATGCACAGCTTGATTTTCGTATGAAATATTTTAACTCAAATGGAAGAGAAGGTACCATGTGCGGTAATGGGGGAAGATGCATAACTGCATTTGCAAAGAACCTCGGGATTATTAAAGAAAAGGCTGTATTCTGCGGAATAGATGGGTTACATGAATCAGTCATTAATGAAAACGGGCATATAAGCCTTAAAATGATTGATGTAAATGATATTAAAGTATTAGATGATGGTTTTCTAATTGATACTGGATCAATGCATTTTGTTAGTTTCCACAAGGATCTTTCTTCCCTTGATGTATATAGTGAAGGCAAGGAGATCAGGCATCAGGCAAGGTTTGGCTCAGAAGGAACAAATGTAAATTTCGTTCAAATAATTTCAGATCATGAACTTAAAATACGAACCTATGAAAGAGGTGTAGAAAATGAAACCCTTTCATGTGGAACCGGATCAGTTGCTGCTGCCATAAGTGCATACTTAAGAACCAATACTGACAAAAATTCATACTTGATCCATGCTCCGGGAGGCGATCTTAATGTTTCATTTAACTCAGCTAATCGGGAATATTTTACTAATATTTGGTTGAAAGGACCTGCGGAATTTGTTTTTAAAGGGGAGATCGAAAATGTGAAAATGTAAAAATTAACAAAGTAACAAGTTCATGGATCTGGTAAATTCTATTGTAAGCTATTAGGGGAAAATGCTATTCATCGGTAATCATTGATAAACTTTTGTATTCAAGTAATTATTAATATTTTTTCATTTATTTCCTTATTCTCACATTCTAAAATTTTCATTCTTCACAATCCCAATAAACAATGTGTGTGAAACATTTCCTGGATCAACAAAATTGTTTTTAATAAGAAGATAGTCGGTCACTCTATACCAAAGCTAAAATTTACAAGCATGGGTTAGGATCTCAGATGCTATTGTATTTTCTCTTAAAATATTCATTTCTTAATTCTTAGTTTATACACCTGTCTTATTAATCTTTTCAGCAAATTTATTAATCTCTTCCAGATTTATATTTGAAAGTGGATGCTTCAGCCTTGTAATTTTTTTAATAAGGTTCTTTTCAAATAAATTCATTTTTTTTAATATTAACTCACCACCAAAAATTCCATTAGCTAAAGCAGACTCTCTCAGTTTTTGAGGAAAAGCGTTGTCGAACTGGGTCATTGCATTTTCACCCTGTTCCATACAGCATATAAATAAACCATGAGGTTTATTCAGTATTTTTCTAAAATTCATTTCAACGAAATTTTTAACTCGTGTATGAATCACACCCATATGAATTGATCCACCAATAATAATAATATCGTACTCATCAATGGCAATATTTTCATTCTCCTTCAATCTATGTAGATCCGCTGAATGTGTAAGCTTTTCTTTAAGTATTTTAGAACATTTTTCAGATGAACCATGTAAAGTTTCATAAACTATCAAGGTTTTCATAACATGCTTATATTAGAATCATTTTTTTATTATTCTTAATGCTTCGCGTTTGCTTAAAGGTTTAAGCTGTGTTGATTCTACAAACCTTTCGATTTCAGCAGGATTAATTTTCGAATACTCCCTTAAAATCCAACCAATGGCCTTTTGAATAAAGAATTCATTAGAATTCTTGATTTTACTGATAAATGAATATAATAATTCCAGGTCAATATTCTTTTTATATTTTAATTGAAAAAGAATGCATGACCGTTGAAGCCAAATATTTCCAGAGTCCATCCAAACCTGAGAAACCGGCAGAATAAGTTCAGAATATTTTTTAAAAAATTTACCCAGGCTATGTGCCGCGATAAAATCTACAGTGTCCCACCATGAATTATTAACAATCATATACTCAAAAAGTTTTATACCTGTATGATCAAATTTCCCGGTAAATTTATCTGCCAATTCAATAGCAAAATAATGCAACTCCCGTTCTGGTTTATCAAAGAGCATCCTGACCACATCATATACATCATGTATTAATGGAAATCCTTGATGCTGAATAAAAGTTGAAAAGAGAATCTTTCTTTCCGGAGCTTTAATCCCAAAAAACGGGAATAATTCCTTCATATATTTTTTCATTAACCTGGCATTCTCAACATTTGCGTGTTCCGAGAGGAACCTCGACAATCTTTCAACATACTGTTCATCTGTAGCTTTCATAATGAAGTATTTTAAAACTATAATTAATCCAATAAATATGATCTGCAATAAAAAATGAATTAAAATAATAAAAATCTTTACCTGATTTAAAAAAGAATTGAAATCACCTAAGAAGTAATTATATATAAAAAAAATGAAGGTAAAAATAATCCATGAAATCTTTATATATATTGAGGCGCTTAATCTTTAGATGAATTGATTATGAACTCATTGAGCACAATGCTTATGAATAAACTGTCTGATTAATGATAAATTTTGTGAAGCGAATTCATAATAAAAAATTACATTTGCTTAGTGTAAAATTTACGGAATTGAAATAATAAGACAAAAATTGAATATAATATTTTATTTACACATGATGAGTCTTACAATTACTGACAATATTCTTAATTTTATATAATTCGATTTTAAAATCACGTAATTAATATCAGAATAACATTTGTATGTTTCGCAATGAGTATTCAAAAGTTCAATAATGATATAACATATGGATTTAAAGATTAAAGATCAATGGTTTCTTGTTGGAGGAGCAAGCAGTGGCCTGGGAAAAGCCGTTGCAGAAAGACTTCTTCAGGAAGGGGCAAATATTTTTGCTATTGCCAGAAGAGAGGATGAACTTAAAGAAATGGAGAAAAAATTTGCCGGTAAATTCACATATTTAGCGGCTGATTTCAGTCAACCGGATATCCTTGACAAGATAAAGGAGGCATGTGAGATTGAGAGATTTTCCGGAATTCTTTTTAATGCAGGGGGGCCACCTGCAATGACCTTTCTTGAAACATCACTGGAAGATTGGGATAGTGCTTATCATTTACTTGTCAGATGGAAGGTACAACTCATTAAACTCTTTCTACCTGAATTCTTAAAAAAGGGATACGGACGGATTGTTTTTATTGAAAGTGTATCGATCAAACAACCATTAGAAAATCTGGTATTAAGTAATTCATTGAGAATGGCTATTGCTGGTATGGTAAAAACCATTTCCAGGGAAACGGCTCTATACGGGGTTACACTAAATATAATTGGACCCGGGTATCATGATACTCCAGCAGTTCAAAGATTGTTTAAAAAGAAAAGCGAACAATACGGAACTAGTTATAATGAAGCCAGAGAATTGATAATTAACGACATACCAGCAGGATTTCTAGGTGATCCGAATGACTTTGCCACATTGGCAGTATGGTTGTTATCACCATTTGCAAAATATGTTACAGGACAAGTCTTCATTGTTGACGGTGGCACATTGCGTTATTCCCTTGGGTAAAATTATTATATAACTTATCCAATATTTGTAATTTAACCCAAGCTATAACATACTCATCGCCATAAAATCAAAGTTTTTCAATCAGAATTGCAACGGCCAGAAGCAAATCAGTAGACAGGACTGTTAATACGTTGCTGCCCAGAGCTGGGATGATTTTAGTATTATTCTCTCCGTATTTAATCGCTGTTATACTTGCTTTGACTGCAAGCGGTATTGGAAATAATGCCAGGTAAATCCAATAAGAAGAAAGTCCGACCAATGGAAGTACCAGAATAATCGTGAAAGTAGCAAACATTCCGCCTGTGTAAACCCAGGCTGAGCGTTTCCTACCTAAACGTATGACAAGGTGTTTTCGTCCGCCCTCGAGATCTGCTTCCAAATCAGGGAATTGATTAATGAATAATAATAAAGCAGTCAAAATCCCGGGGGGAACAGATAACCATTTCACTTCGGAAGGTAATAAATTAATAAATGACAGATTGGGTGAAGCAGTCATTGAGATATAAGAACCCAAAACTACCAAAGTTCCTAACGCAAGACCTGCAAATATTTCACCGAGCATTAACCTGGCAAGAAAATTTGTATAAAATACTATGCTTACTAAACCAATTAAGGAAAATATAATGATCGACCAATGAGCTATCAGACTGAAATATATCCCGATTAAAGCAGCAATAAGAAGTGTAATTATAGCAACCGTCAGAACCTGGCGTGGCTTACTTTTACCCGAGGTTAGCATACCACTTCCCCCGCTGAAGGGAGTACGGTTAGTTTTAAAATCAATTCGAGTAAAGTAATCAGAATATTCATTAAACAGGTTAACTGAAATATGTGCACTAACTACTCCAATAATTAGCAGTAA
>CAZKMG010000153.1:0-8783 GCA_964553465.1 uncultured Bacteroidaceae bacterium | reverse complement strand
ATACGCTGTACCTGCACTATTGGTGGCGTATGCTCTAACATAATAAGTATTGCCAAGGACTAATCCAGTTATATACCCTGTAAATGTTCCAGCCCCTGTGCCATTAGGTGCCTTAGTATCCGCTATCGTTGGATTATGTGAGGTGCTCCAACATAATCCGCGATCTGTAATTGTTCCTCCACCAGTGTTAGTAATATTTCCTCCTGAAAAAGCGCTGGTTTGTGTAATTAAGGTTGCTGCATTGGTAGTAAGGACTGGCAGTGTTGCTGGACTTGTTGTAAAACTTATCTCATCCCCATATGCTGTACCTGCACTATTGGTGGCATAAGCTCTGACAAAATATGTAGTGCCCAGTACTAACCCTGTTATAAAACCTGTAAATGTTCCAGGCCCCGAACCATTAGATACTTTATTATCTGTAATTGTTGGATTTTGGGATGTGCTCCAACATAATCCACGGTCCGTAATTGTCCCGTTACCCGTGTCGGTAATATTACCTCCACAAAAAGCACTGGTTTGTGTAATTAAGGTGGCTGTATTGGTAGTAAGGACTGGCAGTGATGCTGAATTAGTTGTAAAGCTTATCTCATTTCCATAATCTGTACCTGCACTATTGGTGGCATAAGCTCTAACATAATATGTCGTATTTTGTATTAATCCAGTTAAATAGCTTGTAAATGCTCCATGCCCAGAACCATTAGATGTCTTATTAACCGCTGTGGTTGGATTATGGGATGTGCTCCAACATACACCGCGAGCAGTTATGGGTGCACCACCATTGTTGGTAATGGTTCCTCCTGTTAAAGCACTTGTAAGGGTAATTGAGGTTGGTTCAGTAGTGGTGAGGATTGGCAATGTTGCAGGATTTGTTGTAAAACCTTTTTGAATTCCATAAGCTGTACCCGCTCCATTGGTTGCATAAGCTCTAACATAATATGTCGTATTTAGCACTAATCCAGTAATATAACTAGTAAATGTTCCTGACCCTGTACCATCAGTTGTTTTATTATCAGCTGTAGTGGGATTTTGTAATGTGCTCCAGCATACTCCACGAGCCGTAACAGGGCCCCCACCATCGTCGGTAATAGTCCCACCTGATTTGGCAGTTGTTTGTGTAAAATCAGTAATATTTGAGGTTGTTAGTGTTGCAAGAGTCAAATTCTCCTTTTTGCAGGAATTGACGAGGTGAATCAAACCTAAAAAAAGTAATAAAATGGCTGAAGATTTTATCACATTCTCCATGTTAGTACTTTTAGGTTACAAAAATTTATTTAGCTTGGGAATGATCAAAATTACGTAATATGTTTAATAAAACAGATACATATTTTAGGTCTTTTGATGAATGAGCAATTGATAATGACGATTTTATAGGTTTTTGAGATTTATACTTGAGAGGAAACCTTTAAAACTCTGAAATTAAAGTAGGATAGCTTGAACATGAAGACAACAGTTCATTTCTCCTTTCATCTTTTTTTGTGATGGAAGATTAATTAATTGGGAACAAATAATTACATTGTTGATTATCTATTTAATTATCTTCCATATTAATTTAACTTAACTAAATCAAGTGGTTCAATCTTTTCGAAACTACCATTTCAACTTATGATTCACATTATGTTTAATTTTGAAGTGACTGAATGCCTTTGAATTTGCTGGTAATAGGTTACCACATAAGCTCTTGTTAAGTGATTTATCAATCTCACAATTTTTTTTTATTTCTTTAACAAGTTTTTATTTTTCAGCATCCCTGACAGACATCAAATAAGCTTTATTTATGTTTTTATATATAATTTTTTCGTATGCGGGAGTGACATATTCTAATTACCGAGAAAAATAATAGTGAACTATATCCATAAATTGTTTATGTATCTGCTTTTTTATATTTATTCAATTAACTGTGTATTAGTTTATCAAAGTTCTGAATGCGAAGGTAAACACTTAAAATTGATTTACTGAGTTTTAACTTACAAGATGATTAACAGGATTTTTTTATATTACCTTCATTTTAATTTTACCTTAACTTTCTTTTACTTGCACTTAATGAAAATATTTAAAATAATCATTTAAACCCATTGACTTATGAAAAAGTTTTTAAGGGCATTATTTGTAATTATTTTTTTGTGCTCAGTCAAGGTTGCTGATGCACAAGAACAAACATTCGGGGGTACAAGAACCAACTTTTTAGTGGATGGACACATGGGATTTGTTGTTGAACCGGTTGTACCGGCAATAAATGGGAAAAAACCCTGGGTTTGGTATGCTCCAACTATTGGAAATTATCCAAATAAAAGCAATAGTTGGCTCTTTGAAAGATTGGGACAACATGGATTTTGGATTTGTGGAATTGATGTGGGCGAATCCTGCGGTAGCCCTGCCGGATGTGATGTGTATTCGAAATTCTATGATACATTGATGGTAAGATATCACTTGGACCCAAAGGCATGTCTGATTCCACAAAGCCGTGGCGGTTTGATGCTTTATAACTGGGCTGAGGAACCTGGCAACAGCATAAAAGTATCACGAATTGCAGGAATCTATCCTGTGTGTGATCTTTCGAGTTATCCTGGTGCTTCCAGAGGAGCAGCCGCGTACGGGATGTCACCTGATTCGTTTATGTTACATATTAAAGAACATAATCCTATTGACAGATTAAAACCTCTTTCTGAGGCTGGTGTTCGTATTTTTCATATTCATGGAGATAATGATGTTGTTGTTCCAGTCAACAAGAACAGTCAGGTAATATATGATCGTTATAAGGCAATGGGCGGAGATGTTACACTTGTTATCATACCTGGGAAAGGTCACGAGGAAATACCGGAATATTTTCAGTCACAGGAGTTATTGAATTTCCTTTTAGATGAATTATCCACAGACCAAGTTTTGCAGCAGAGAAAGTGATTGAATTGCCAGGCTTATTATAGTAAAATATCCTTCTGATGCAGAAAACTGTTGACTGAGTCGTTCAGTTTATTCCAGAATAAAATATTTAAATTTTAAAAATATAAATTAAATAATATAACCTACTTCATCATCACTAAACTAAATGGCTCAAATAATCCGTAATCCATCAGATAGTATTGATCAAAAGAAGGGAGTTCGGCTGGAGCATCGTTCCAATCTCCGGGACCGTTTATCCATTGTTTATTGTCTTTGTAAAAATACCCGAATGTATTCTTCAGACTACCGGTGACCTTAACAATAATTTCATTCTCACCGTCTTTCAGTTGTGATCCAATATTCAGTTCATAAGGTGGCCATAAAATGATCCCGGCTTTCTCTCCGTTCACCATTACTTCGGCTAAAGTGCCGTTCCATTCATTCAATTTTACTTTGAATGAGCTGCCAGCATTTGTCATATTAAATTTCTCTGAATATGAGACTTCCTGCGCGTAAAATGGATATCCATTTACCTTCCATGAGCCAAGTTTTTCAAGATTTCCGGTTGATATTTCAAATCCTTTTATTAGGGGATTTAAAACAAAGTTCCCAATAATGTAAGCTGGCATTAATTCAGCATGGACCGACATTTTTTCGGCTTTCAGTGTCAGTGTATTGACACCTTTATTCAGGTTCTCACCAAGTGGATATCGATAAAAATCGCGATCAATCCACCACTCATCAGATCTGACCAGCTTTGTCCCATTCAGGTAAACATCCCATAATTCAGATCTTTCAACAACAGCAGATAAACTAGTGAGCTTCGTTAAATCAACACTTTTCGAAACCATAAAATGATAATTTACCTCAAAACCAGAACCTGCTTTGAATGTGTCCAGTGCCAGGTAATCCTGTTTATATTGAATTTTATGTTGCCATGGGTTGCCCATAGTGAATCCGTAGCTGTCATATAACTGACGCATGGCATTCATAAAATAGACTTCTTTCAGATCAATATTCTTTGATTTAACATCAAGATAATTTAATACAAGTACATTTTCACTTTCCGCCCTGACTGTCATCTCACTGGTTGCTGAAACTGATTCTTCGTTTTTCCCTGTACTGTTTTCAATCGGCTCAGTTATTGTATTATCAGATAAATAGTATAACGCACTACCAACAGGGGGAAGCTCCAGATTAAATGAAATCATCCCTTTTTCCGGTTTTGAAGGCACAAGGTAACAATTTCCAGATACCAGATCCATTTTGATGAGGCTTGTGCCCTTAGCCATTATTGTTGCATTGGTATGAGAGAATGTATCAGTATTTACAAAAAAGAGTAATTGCCCATCATCCATAATTCTTCGCTGGTAATATAATTCTCCCTGAACCGGTTCAGATTCCTTGATTGAAAAATCAGCCAGTTTAAACATATTTTTGACGACAGCGTCATCAGTGCTTGAGGAAAAAGTCCACTGATCCGGATATGTATCAATTAATTCTTTAATATCTAATCCTTCATTCCCATCCATAAATGGTATATTCCGAGTAAAAGATAAAATTTCACCCCCCTGTGCAAGGTAATCTTTCAATAAAATATAGGTAGTCTCATCGATATTTGCCATAGATTCAGGGATTACCACTAATTGATATGCTCTTTCTCCAACAATCAGTTTTCCATTTTCAACTGACCCCATTCTTTTTAATACATTTTCAGATCCCAGATCATATTCAAAATGGTTACGCTCTAACCTGTAAACAAATCTCTTGAAGCTATTCTTAATTGAATCAATGGATGAATTCCTTACTTTACGAGAAAAATACATCCATGCAGTTGTATTTGGCTGAAGCATCAATACCTTATTGATCTGGTTGCCGGAAGCCGTAGCCAGGGATATACGTCCGATATAATCTCCCATAATCTTATATGATTTCCACCATGGTTCATGATAACTGAATGAGGGTGGATAATCAAACTTACGAACACCTTTAATTGTGTAATAGGAGAGATGCTGGTTTACAAAATTCACACCCAGAACTTCTTCCCAATCTACTAAACGTTTATAATTGGTAAAGGTGGTTTCCCATCCGGCTCCGCCGTATGTTTCGCTTAATGTGCGGATTTGACCACCCTGATTGGCAGCACTTCGTAATTCCCTTACAGCACGAGTATTTCCAAACTGGCCCCCATTACCACCGGGGATCAATTCATTTCCAAGCATATCAATACCAGGTAGTTGATGATATGAATAGAAAGCAGCTTCATCAATACCTTCAGTTGGTTCGGGCCAGCCATGCTCCCAATAATGACCTGTCCAGGCAAGCCCTCTTTCTTCGCAGTAATTACTATATGGTTTTGCCCAGCGCTCTAGGAACATTTCGAGAATTAATTCATAATAATCATGTCTTACCTTTTTCCAGTTGCCAATCTCATCCACTAAAGAAGGCAGGTTGACTTTCAGGTCATAACCCCAGCGCTTTTCAAATTCAGGGAACAGATCAGGGGTCCATCTGAAAAGTGAGTTTCTACTCAAGGCCGCCTCCAGATTAGGCTCATCTGTAAAAATCCCTTTCAGTGTTATACCAAAATCGGGTTGGTTATATTTTTCGTAACCTTTCATGGTAATTTCTAAGAATTTTTGCGTCACTCCTTTATAAAGCAAGTCAACATATGGATAATTCCCATACCAGTAAGACTTTCTGCTGTATGTTTTTGTAAAGAGGTAATATACACCCGTTTTCCCCACCTCAGATTTCATCTCGGATGTAATATCCCTGAATTTATTGTTTTCCTGCTTCAGAATAATGTCATACTTGATGGTATCCGGATTAAATGTTTCCTGAAATTCACAACTAAATCCGGTGCCATGGTTATATGAATCAGGCATTTCGGCCGGAACATGTCCGCCAGCAAAACCACTGGGATAGGAGTTTTCGTCGTATATCCATACTTTCATTCCAAGTTCCTGTGCTTTTTTAACCGTATGATCAAACATATGGTGCCAGTCATCAGATATATACTCAGTTAGCAAACCAGGCCGGGGATGAATAAATACACCACCAAGACCACCCTCTTTAAACTTTTCCATTTGAAAATCGATACCTTCTTCTGTAATTTTATCATTCCAGTCCCACAGTGGTGCACTCCGGTAATCTGAAGGAGGATCAATAAACAACTGCTTCAATTGAACATAATTGTTTATTTTCTGATTTACATCTTGTTTTTTAACGTTACAACCAGTTAAAAAAAGTAATGTCAAAATAAAAATAAGTGACATATTTTTCCGGAGTTCGATATTGGTGATCATTTCTCAGTCGTTAAATGGTTATAAAAATTTTGAATATGAAGCTATTCGTGTTGCCTTTTTTATAAAGCATGGGCAAATGATTTATCAAGGTACGTTTTTTATCCCTTTCTTCCAATATCATCCAACTTACTTTTATCAATGATTTTTATATCCTTTCCGTTAAGTTCCAACAACCCTTCTTTCTCAAATTCTTTGATAAATTTTACTGCACTTTCAATGGTTATTGATGCAAAATCAGCAATATCCTGACGGGTTAAATATTGAAAAATATCTTCTTGTAAAAATTCATCAGACGATAAATAAAGTAAAGTAGAGGCCAATTTACCTCTCATTTGCTTATATGAAATATTATGAATGATATCCAAATACCTGCCTTCATTCTGACAGTTACGGGTTGTTATACGCATAGCAAAATCAGCATTTTTCATCAATAATTGCTTTAATGCTGTTTTCTCAATCATGCATATCGTTGAATCTTTTAATGCTACGGCCGAATAGTTATATATATTTTCTCCAAATACTGAAGAAAAAGCCATAAAATCTCCTTGTTTCGTCAATCGGATATTCACTTGTTTTGTAATGCCGGTTTGCAGAAAAACCTTAACAAGACCATCAACAACATATAAAATGTAAGGGGCAAAAGCGCCTTGCTTAAATATGGTCTCGCCCTTTAAATAGGTTATCTGTGTTTTCTTACTGTTAATAAATTCCAATTCATCGGGAAATAAATACTGAAAACACTTTGATGTTTTTTTACATTCTTTACAATTATTATCGGATTCCAAGTTTCAATGTATTTAAATGTATGCAAAAGTAAATAAGATAGATGTAAAACCAGAATTTTTACTGATATACTTCTATAATCAGACAGCTTTGCGGGATACATCATTGAAATTTTATAAGAAAAAAGTTATAATGTTTCAAATAAAATCACTGATTTCCCGTAATTATTTTCGTTGGTGTAAAGGATTCCTACTCCTAGCTTTGTATCCGATAAATAATATTAAAATGAAAAGGGTAGCGGTTCCGGTTGTCAAAGGTCAGTTAAGTGAACATTTCGGGCAGTGTAATCATTACGAAATATTCGAAATTGATAATGGTAACGTAAAAAGCGAAGAGTTAGAAATACCTCCGAAGGAGGATATTACAAAATTACCGGAGTGGGCAGCAGGTGAAGGAATAACTGATATTATTGCCTATAAAATAGACAAACGAATTATCACTTTGTTCACCCCATTCAGGATTAACCTGTTTGTGGGTATCCCTATAAATTCTCCACGTAACCTTATCGATGATTATATCAATGGGAGACTTAAATCAGATGAAACAATCATTTCAGAAATAATGGACTGACATGAGAAATACAAATCAAGTTACCGGTGCTGAAGCAATTTTACTTGCTTTGTTAAAGGAAAATGTGGATACCATTTTTGGCTACCCGGGAGGGGCTATTATGCCTATATATGATAAATTATTTGACAGGTATCATGAATTAAAACATATTTTGGTAAGACACGAGCAAGGAGCGGCTCATGCAGCCCAGGCATATGCTCAGGTAACTGGAAAGCCTGGAATTTGTTTTGCAACATCCGGGCCAGGTGCAACCAACTTAATCACAGGGATTGCCAATGCAAAGCTTGATTCAATACCAGTAATTTTTATTACCGCGCAGGTACCTTCATTACTCTTAGGTACTGATGCTTTCCAGGAAACTGATATGATAAGCCTCTCAATGTCAGTTACCAAATGGAATTTTCAGGTTACCAGAGCGACTGAAATTCCTGATGCTATTGCAAAAGCTTTCTTTTTTGCAAAGACAGGCAGGCCCGGACCTGTATTGATTGATATTACAAAAAACGCTCAAAACGAATTTATGGAATTCGATTATAAAAAAATAAAATCTATTCGTTCGTATAATCCGTACCCGGAACTTAAAAGCACTGATCTAAAAGACACACTTGAGCTGATTCAAAGTTCTGAAAAACCTTTATTGCTTGCCGGTCATGGAATACTATTAGCAAATGCTGCAGGACAGCTTGAAGCGTTTGTGAATAAAACTAACATACCTGTTGCTGTTACTTTGTTGGGAAAATCAGTTATACGTGAAGATAATCCTTTCTATGCAGGTATGTTGGGCATGCATGGCAATTATGCCCCCAATATTCTTACCAACCAGGCCGACGTGATCATTGCTGCTGGTATGCGGTTCGATGACAGGGTTACCGGCGATTTATCCCAATATGCTAAAAAAGCAAAGATTATCCATATTGATATTGATAAAGCCGAGTTAAATAAAAATGTAAAATCGCATGTTCCCATCCATGCTGATATTAAGGAGTTTTTTGATGCATTAATCCCTGCAATCAATTACAAAGCTCCAAAGAAATGGGTTGAACAGTTTAAACTACTAAATGCTATTGAAAACAGTAAGGTTATTACTAAAGAGTGCTACCCGGAAAAAGGTAAGATAAGATCAGGCGAAGTGGTAAACCTTCTATCATTAAAAACCGATCGTGAGGCTATAATTGTTACAGATGTCGGACAGAATCAAATGATGGGGGCAAGATATTACCAATATAAGAATCCTAATTCCCTTAT
>CAZKMG010000152.1:0-8871 GCA_964553465.1 uncultured Bacteroidaceae bacterium | reverse complement strand
GTTCTCAAATAACTGTGAGTAAGAAACTTTATGCCATTTGTTCCTTGCACTCTTAACTAATTGACCTTCTGTTAGAAATCCGAGGATAAATCCTACCACTAATGAGATCAGAATTGTAATGATTGCTCTTGTTTTCATAAACAATTATTTAATATTCATTGAATACGGATGAAATAAAATTAAATTCTGTATCCTGGTCGATTCCGGTAAGAGTATCCACTCCGAACTGACCATGATACACATATAAAAGAAGCATAACGATTAAGATGGTAAGTGTACCAGCTAACATAACTTTGTTCATTAACCTCGATAAAATTTCATCCAAACTTGGAGTTTTGACAAGTTCGTATACCTTGGTCATAATTTTTTCTTTAAAAAAAGGACTGAAACCAGGATCATCAATACTTGCATGTTCATGCAGAAACTTGAATTCCAAGTATTTCGACTTAGCTTCCTGAGGGTCTGAAAAGGTTTTCCACACAGCTTCATTGATAGTATCTGAGTCGAGAAGCTCAAGCAGTATTAAATATTCTTTTTGTTTCATATCTGGCAGTATTAATATATTTCTGAGCCTAATATTTTTCTCATATTTTCCTGTGCACGTGAAAGTCTGGATAACACGGTTCCAACAGGTACTTTAAGAATCTGGGAGGTTTCAATTGTACTGAATCCTTCTATTATCCTTAAAACAAGAACAGATCGTTGTTTACTTTCCAGCCTATTTAATGCTTTCATGATTAAATCTCTTAATTCACTTTGCTCATGCACTTTATCCTCAAATCCATCCAGGGACAGATTTGAATCTTCCATCCGTATTGTTTTGCCTATCATCCTTTTCCTTTTTTTAATTTCATTAAGTGATAGATTAAGTGCAATTCGTATTAAATAAGTCTTAAGAGTAGATTCACCCCGAAATCTATTCAGGGATTGAAAACACCTAATGAAAGTATCCTGACCGATTTCTTCTGCTTCAGGGCAATCACCTAACATACCTTTAATGGTAGCAGCAACCGGTTTCTCATACCTTTTAATAATCACTCCAAACAACTCATGATTACCCTTTAGTACTCTTTCGATAACCTCTTTATCACTTATTTGATTCAAATGATAATTCTTTTATTCTGATTATTTGACAATTAAACTGGATAAAACATTCCATATCCGTATATATTACTTTAATAAAGTCAAATATTTTGCTTTAAATGAGTATTATTATCCTTCATTATACACCCTTTAATTTACCACATGTTAAAGTGTAAATTCTTTTCATAAACTTCCTTTGATAAAATATTTCTAAAATCATTGTACTTAAATTATAGATCAGATTACTTTATGGCAAAATCTGAATAATGAACAGGTGCGTATTTCTCTTCATTTACTGATAATACCAAAGCAAATCTTGGACCCTTTCTACACCATTCTAAAAAAGACTTAAGTTCTTCTATTTTTCCTTCCGCTTCAATATAAACTCTTCCATCCGGAAGATTTTTAACATAGCCATTGATTCCCCTGGATTTTGCTTCTTCGGCAGCGTAATATCTGAAGCCAACTCCTTGTACACGTCCTTTTATAAAAATTTTATAAAGTGCCAGCTCCTCCATTATTTGGTTATCAATTGAATTTTTATTAATGAAAGTATATAATGCACAATAAATGTATGATATTTGTATATATATCAGATTAAAAATAAAAATAAAATGAAACAGATAATTATTTTAATTCTAATTTCCTTTTCTGTTATGAATATATCCGGACAGTCCTCATTTTACGATTTTAAGGTAAAAGATATCAATGGTAATGAATTTGATTTCAATCAACTAAGAGGAAAGAAAGTTCTCATTGTCAATACTGCTTCAAAATGTGGATTTACGCCACAATATGCTGAACTTGAGAAATTCTATGAGGAACACAAAGATAAAAATTTTATCATTATTGGATTTCCTGCAAATAACTTTTTAGGACAGGAACCCGGAACGAATGAAGAAATTAAAGCATTCTGTCAAAAGAATTATGGTGTCAGTTTTCCTATGATGGCTAAGATAGAAGTGAGGGGTAATAATATTCATCCTTTATATAAATGGTTAACCTCAAAATCTCTAAATGGTGTGGAAGATTCAAACATAAAATGGAATTTTCAAAAATACCTAATTGACGAGGAAGGAAAGATAATACAGATCTTGAATCCCAGAACTTCTGTAAAAACTTTGGATTTTTAGTCTTTTGGTTGACAATTATTGCTTATATTCAATAAGATTCAGTTTTATAACAGAGAATAGGGAATCAAAGAATGTCTATAATTTTTTGCATTAGCAGCTTAATATTTAATGGTTTTGTGATATAATCACTGAATCCTATTTCTTTACATTTTTTTACTTCATTTTGACTGGCATAGGCTGTTTGAGCAATAATTGGAAGATCTTTTCTAATCTTTAAAATCTCTATAGCAGCTTCGTACCCATCCATCAGAGGCATCTTAATATCCATCAAAACTAAATTGATATCATTCATATTTCGGCATAATTCTACTGCTTCCTGACCATTTCTTGCTCTAAGAATTTTTGCTCCGGTTGTATTGAAAACTACCTCCAGAAAACGATAATTTACTTCTTCATCTTCGGCTATCAGGATTACAATATCCTTCCAGTTGTGTGTTTGATATTGTTCATTTTCATGAAGCATATTATCTTTATTTTAATTAAGTGCCACATTCATAAATACCGAGTTGAAAGCTCCTGTTAATTGGCCGCAATCAAAATAGTTGTATGATTGACATTTCCGACACTCTCATTCTTTATAAATTTTATTTTGAATGTATGGAGCATGTTTTCTGAATCAGGAACCTTCGTTACAACCTCTATCAATCTTTTAGGTTTTGCAGGATCAAGAAAATCAAAGATACTTTTTTGCACCAATTCTTTCTCAATATTACTGAAAGTATTCATAAATAACTCATTCCCTGAAAGTAATTTTCTATCCGGACCGGACTAAACTCCGATTTTAGACTTAAACTATTCAGAGCAGCCATCTCTCCTTCGAAATCAAGTCTTTGTTTCTTATATTCTGCAGTATCATTGGCACGAAATAAGATTTTTCCAATCATATCTTCATGTTTTCTCGTAATGGATTATTGATTATTCAATAAAGTTAAAGAATTTAAATTAGAAATTTTTATGATAAGGATACTAGATTATGTTGCACATAAAATCGAATGCAGTGAGGCGTTTCAGGAGGACAAGTATATTTACAAAGCAATAATGTTGATACAAAATTACTCGGTGATCCAGACCTTCAAAACTGATATTTTTTAAACTAAATTAGGTATGCTTCTGCTTTGTCAATTAATCTTTAAGGATCAATAAGTTTTAATTTAATTGAATACACCTATGGCTTGACTTTGACAAAATCAATGAAAGCTGAAACAAAAATTATTTTAAAATTTATATAGTTTTTGCTTTTATATTAGATTTAAAACTCAATCTATTTACCTCGGTTATAAGAAAATCTAAATAATATGAGATTAGACATTTCATTTTGTATTCGTATAAAATCTCATTTGCAGGAATCACTAAAAAAGGTTTGATCAGTTCATATTAAGAATTTTATAATTATAAAATCATAGATTAGGAAGGATCATTCATAAGAATTATTAAGATGTAGATTGTTAAAACTCTATGTGCTTTGGGTAACTTTGAATTATTAGTATATTTGCGACTTCAAAAATGGGTTGTACGAATTAAATGAAAAAATTAAAAATTCTAGTTGTAGATGATATATACTCCAATAGATTGCTCTTGGTGGAAATTATCAAGACGCTAGGCCATGATATTTTCCAGGCTCAAAATGGTAAAGAAGCAATCGACGTTTTTCAAAATGAGAATTTTGATCTAATATTAATGGATATTGAAATGCCGATAATGAATGGATTGGAAACAACAGAATATATTCGAACAAAATTTCCTTCACCAAAAAATATTACCACAATCGTTGCACTTACTGCTCATAATCCATACCTTTTTTTTGAGGATTTCAGCAAAGCTGGATTTGATGAACTGATTACCAAACCCTATTCCCTTGAAAAAATAGTTGAGATTATTAATAGTTTGGTTCTACAATTGGATTAAACGATGCTTCCTGGTTTCATCTAAAAGTATCTTTTTTGATTTTAGTATCCTCCTGTTTATCATTTTTTTTGCATGAAGATTAGATGGTGTAACTAGGAATAATAAGAATCATTTTTGTGGATGAGTTAATACTATTTAAGCTCCTAAACTTCTATTTTTAAGGTTCTTAGCTGTGTTTATGCACTCTGTTATTATTCAGCATTAATACCAAATCGATTCATATCTTGATTATGCTGCTGGATTTACAACCGGCAATTATATTGGATTACGAATGGGGTAAAAGCTAGTAATTTTGATAAATTTTATTCGTATTATCACTAAAAATATAGCTGATAAACTAAGGGATGAACTTCATGTGAAAGGATATGAAGCGAGCTGGATAAATCTTAAAGGAAAAGAAAATGTTGTCAGCATTAGTTATACTTTTACCAAAAGGGAAAATTTGAAAATGGTGGTTGAAATTATTGAAAAACCTTATTCCAACTATTTTAAACAAACGAGATATAAAATATCCCAGTCATGAAGATATCAATTGCTTCAAAAAATCACTATCTGAAGTAAAGTATTTTCAAAAAATAGCAGTTGGAAAAGTGATTAATCCCTGATATGGTGGGGCATATGATCCGGAAGAACAAGAGATATTTCTATAATTCCGGCAAAGCTTCCTTGCTCGTATATTGGCTTCTGGCAAATAAGTTTTTTTTCTCCAGCCTTCTCAATAGTATAGATATTTTCCTGTTCCGTTTCCATCATATTTTTAAGGATGACTTTTGAAGAATCGTTATGACAATCGAAAAGACTTTTTCCAACCAAGTCAAATCCACCGTACTTAATAAATGCTGATGCAGATTTTCTATTTAAATAGGTAATTATTCCAGCTTTGTTGCAAATGGTTATTTCTGCATCCAGGGTATCGAACCAATCTTCTTTCATTAGTAATTAGTATTTAATTTTAGTAATTTAAAGTTTCATCGGATTTTCTAAATTAACTAAACAGAACAAGAAGAATCAGATATTATTAGCCTTAGTAAACTTAAAAACCATTCCGGCAATTTCTTCTAAATATTTTGTATCAATCTCATTAAATTGATTAACCATATTACTATCAACATCCAAAACGCCTATAACTTTTCCATGATTGTCTTTTAAAGGAACCGAAATTTCTGATTTTGAACGGGAGTCACAGCTAATATGACCGGGAAAATCTTTAATATCAGGTACTATAATGGTCTTTCCCTGATTTATTACAGTCCAACATACACCGGTATTTTTTGTAAGGATCTGACATGCTAAGGGTCCCTGGTATGGGCCTACTATTAATTCATCTTCCTCAAGGAGATAAAATCCTACCCAGAAAAAATATTTCAATTTGTAAAATAAAATAGCATTAATGGTTGACATTCTGCTTATAGGATTATGTGTATTATTTAATAAGGGTATCATTTGTTCTATAATCCTCTTATATTGCCCAGCTTTCCTTTTATTGTCCATAGTTATATAAACAAAGATTTGTAAAACAAATATATGAGTTATCTATTGATTTGAATTAAGAATTCTTATCTCTATTTTTGAGAAATATTATACAAGTCTATTCAATTATTCAATAAACAGATTTATAAACATTGAACAAGTATGCTTAAACGAGGTTTTGCCAGCGATAATAATTCAGGTGTACATCCTGTAATATTTAATGCTATGCAAAGTGCGAATCAGGGTCATACAATTGCTTATGGTGACGACTATATTACAGAAGCAGCAATACGACGTATCAAAGGTCTATTTGGTGACCAGACAGAAGTATTTTTTGTATTTACCGGAACAGGGGCAAACGTACTTGGTTTGGATGCAGTTACTCAATCCTATCATTCTATTATTTGTGCTGAGTCATCTCATATTCATGTTGATGAGTGTGGGGCACCGGAAAAATTTACTGGTTGTAAGTTATTAAGTGTTAAAACTAAAGATGGGAAACTTACTATCGAAAATATCGGAAAACATATACATGGTATCGGAATCGAACATCATTCTCAACCTAAAGTTATCTCAATCACACAATCTACTGAACTTGGTACAGTTTATACCAGGGAGGAAATACAAAGATTATGTAAGTATGCACATAGTCAGGATATGATTGTCCATATGGATGGTGCGCGGATCAGTAATGCAGCTGAGTACCTTGGAACAAGTTTCAAGGAATTAACCACATTTACTGGAATTGATGTGCTTTCTTTTGGTGGCACTAAAAATGGGATGATGTATGGAGAGGCAGTGATTTTTTTTCACCAGGATTTAGCCAGGAATTTTAAATATCGCAGGAAGCAGGGAATGCAACTGGCTTCAAAAATGAGGTTTATCGCGGCTCAGTTTGATGCTTATCTTAAAGATGACCTGTGGTATAAAAATGCATCTCATGCTAACAAAATGGCATTGAAGTTATATGAAAAGGTAAAAGATATCAAAGGGGTGAAAATCACTCAAAAAGTTCAATCTAATGGCGTATTTGCAATCATTCCGAAGGAAATTATTCCTGACCTGCAAAAGGAATATTTTTTCTATATCTGGGATGAGATGACTTCTGAGGTAAGGTGGATGACTTCCTTTGATACAACTGACGAGGATATTAAAGGATTTACTGATTCGTTAAAAAGCCTACTTAATAAATCAAAATAATTTATTCAATACTTATAATTTAAACTATTTTAATAAAAGTGAACTATCTCCATAACTCAGAAACCTGAAGCCATTTTTTAAAGCATAATCATATATTATTTTCCAATCTTGCCCTGTAAAGGCAGCAATTAACAACAAAAGAGTACTCTTCGGTTGATGAAAATTTGTTAATATTCCATCTGTCATTTTAAAATTATATCCTGGTATAATCATTATCCGTGTTAATGCATGGATTTCTTCCATTTTATTATTATACATGAATGTAAGAATTTGTGAAAGGACTTCTTTACGGTTCAAGTGTGTACGAAGCTTATAAGCTTCCCATTGGCCCAGGGACCATAATTCATTCTGAATGGTCCCTTCATTAAGCTTGGAACCAAACCAATATAAACTTTCTAAGATGCGAACAGAAGTAGTTCCAATACAAATTAATTTTTTATCGGTGGAATACAGTTTCTCAATACTTTCCCTTCGAATAATCATTTGTTCTGGATGCATTTCATGAAGCATCGCATCTGGTCCTTTTACAGGAATGAATGTACCAGCACTTACATGTAGAGTTAGCTTATGTGAGTTTATCCCCCTCTCTTTTAAATAATTTAAAACCTCATGTGTGAAGTGAAGCCCGGCTGTTGGCGCAGCAACTGAACCTTCATAATGTGAATATACAGTTTGATACCATTCATAATCATTTTTTACCGCCTCTCGATTCAAATATGGCGGGATAGGTGTAATTCCGGCATGTTCTATAACATCTGAAAACCTTATTCCGTGCATTTCCCAAAAAAACCTTAGTATAAATGAACTTCCGTTTCTTTGGACCTTAACTACATTGAGCTGAAAAGTGACTCCCCTAACTTTAACATTTTTAATAAGAACTTCATCTTTCCATTTTTTTGAATTACCAACCAAACAATTCCATGTACATTCTTTAACAGTATTTAATGATTGAGAAAAATCATGTGGATCAAATGGCTCCAGTAAGAAAATTTCTATTGGTGATCCACTCGATTTCTTAAACATCATTCGAGCCCGAATTACTTTTGTGTCATTAAATATCAATTCGTGACTATCATCAAGTAAAAATGGGATCTTATTGAAAATATGTGAAGAAATTTGCCTTTTATAGTAAAATAACAAGTTGGAATTGTCTCTTTTCTGCAAAGGAAATATTGCTATTTTATCTTCAGGAAGATCATAATTGAATTCGTTAATATTTATAAATTTTGGTAACCTCATGAATAGGTCGAATTCAGGGTAAATAGAACATTGCTCAAAGAAAAGTAAAATTGGTTAGGCTGCTATCTAGTAATAAAATGTTTAAAAATAGCAAATTTGTATAAATTATTGAGTATGAAATTTTATGAGTGAATATGTAAATATTTTTCAGATTTCATCATTAATTTGTAAGTCTTTTTATCCTAAACTAAGGTTTTAAAGAATTAATAAATTGAACATTAATCGCATAGAAAATTTGAATGAATCAAATTAAATATCCAAATAGTAAGAGTCAGATTTCAAAGAATCTATCATTTTACAAGGTAAATGGTGTTATTAAACAATGTTAACTGTATAAAAAAAGGTTAATTTTAAAACAACTAATTAATGCTTAATTCATTCTATAAAATACTCATTATATGAAGTTTACAGTCTTTTATAACATTCATAAAGAACTTAGTGCCAGACTTGTCCCATTTGCCGGTTATATGATGCCAGTAGAATACTCAGGTGTTATTGATGAACATCTTACAGTTCGAGAAAAGGCGGGAATATTTGATGTCTCTCATATGGGAGAAATCTGGGTGAAAGGGCCGCATGCAAAAGATTTTTTACAGAGAGTTACAAGCAATGATATATACCGTCTGGAACCTGGAAAGATTCAATATAGCTGTTTCCCAAATGGGAAAGGTGGGATAGTTGACGACTTGCTGGTATATTGCTATGAAGATAAAAAATATCTTTTGGTTGTAAATGCGTCGAATACAAAAAAAGACTATGATTGGTTAATAAGTCAGAACACTGAAGGTGCAATCCTGGAAAATTCTTCTGATATCATTTCCCAGATTGCTGTACAGGGTCC
>CAZKMG010000151.1:0-8876 GCA_964553465.1 uncultured Bacteroidaceae bacterium | reverse complement strand
GTCTATTTTAAACGAGTTTTCAGAACTTCAGAAGAAAATCATTCGTAGCGAATTTGAAATGACATTGAAAAAGTATGATTCCAGTATTGAAGAAATAAACTTTTTCGAGTCCTTTGCAACTCTGCTGGCAATCGTTCCGATGGATGTGACCATTAAAAAAATTTTCAGGGAAGCAATTGATGAATGTAATTTATATGGAGATTTTTTATTGCTTAATTTTATAATAACCAATGTAAAAATTTTAAGTTTTGAAGAGATCAGGGATTTTTTAATGAAACAAAATCAACATTACGGACATAATTAGAGATCTTTTTTGACAAATAAATGGGAAAAATTGTGAATGTTGCTATTCAGGTACTTCCTGAAGGGAATAAAAAACAGGCTTATTCAATTATTGATAAAGTAATAAAATTAATTAGGAAATCTGGAATTGTCTGCTATGTTTGTCCTTTTGAGACAGTCGTTGAAGGGAAATATGAAGAAATAATGAAGCTTGTAAAAAAAATCCCTGAAATTTGTTACCATAACGGGGCGGAAAATGTCCTGATAAATCTTAAAATTCAAATAAGTCGGAACAAAGATGTTACCATTATAAGTAAATTGGATAAATACGTTCAGTGATTATCCAATAAAATAACAGAGATTCCACCTCTCATCACTATAAGTGATTTTGAGTGATTTCTAAGATAAAAAGTCACTACTTATTAAAAATTCAGGAATTTTTTTCCTCCAAATCTTCGAATTCAATGTTTGTGTAGCTTTCGGCCATAGCTGCTTCAGGCTCATCCTTTTCAATATCTTCAATGATCTGAGGATTAGCATTTTTTATATAATCAATCACTTCCTCTAAACCCTCGGCAAATTTGTCAAAATCTTCTTTATATAGAAAAACTTTATGTTTTTCATAAAAAGATTTTCCATCACGATTAAACCTTTTTTTACTTTCCGTAATAGTAAGGTAGTAGTCATTCCTCCGAGTTGCTTTGACATCAAAGAAATAAGTGCGTTTTCCGGCTCTTACGGCCTTGGAAAAAATTTCTTCTCTGGGTTGTCCTGCAACTTCGTCAATTTTTCCTGTTCCTTCTTCCATCATATTCACAATTTAATTTCAAATTAGAACATTTGTCTTTCAAAAATAAAAAAATAATTTAGAAATCCTTCTGTGTTTTAATTTTTTACACATAATTTGGATTGTTTATAAATCAATTTCAATAGTTTACAATATTCTATAACTTTTTAAGAGAACTATTGAAAATTCAAAGTTATTAGGATAATAATCCACATGAATTTTGTGTCGATTTAATATTAAAATTACTATTTTATCCCGAAATGATTTTTATAATCATCTGATTATGAATAATTTAATTCAATGATATTAGTGACATTTAAAAAACCGGACACTCGAATTAAAAAATCAGGATGAATATTTGATTTTTAAGGTTTATGAATATAAATGAATAATTGGTTGAAAATTTCTTTATTTTTGCAGCCTGTTCATTTGATTTTTTCTTCAAAGGTTCTTTATACATGATTAGTAGGCGTTTATTAAGGATTAAAGTTTTGCAGATTTTATATGCTTATTATACTTCAGCACAAAAAGATCTGAATACTTCAGAAAAAGAATTGCATTTTAGTATAAATAAAGCATATGAGCTTTATAATTATCTTCTTATTCTCACTATTGATATGTCGCACTATGCTGAATCGAGAATTGAAATTGCCAAAAACAAAAAAATTCCAAGCTTTAATGATTTAAATCCAAATATGAGGTTTGTAAATAACAAACTGATATCCCAGTTAATGGAAAACCTTCAACTTAAAAAATATGTATCTTCCAACAGCATCTCCTGGGTAAAATATCCTGAACTTATTCGAGAGTTATATGCTAAGTTTACTGAATCAAAATTATACATAGATTACATGAACATTGAGAATTGTGGTTACCATGAAGATAAAAAGATAATCACTGATTTTTACTCTGAAATTCTCCTGCCAAATGAATTATTGCAACAGGTTTTGGAAGAGCAGAGTATTTACTGGAATGATGATCTGGAATTCGTGGTTTCCATGATTCATAAAACCCTAAAACGTTTTAAACAAGACGATGGCCCTGATAAGGCCCTTCTTGAACCTTATAAAAATTTTGAAGACAAGGATTTTATTGTTGACTTATTCCGCAAGACAATTGCTTCACGCTCGGATTACTTGAATTTAATTGAAGAAACTGCAAATAATTGGGATTTGGATCGCATAGCAGTTATGGATATCCTGATTATGCAATTAGCAATAACTGAATTTCTTCAGTTTTCTTCTATCCCGACAAAAGTTACTCTGAATGAATATCTGGATATAGCAAAATATTATAGTACAGAGAAGAGTAATACATTTATTAATGGAGTACTTGATAAAATATTAACTCAACTAAAGGCTGAGAATAAAATTCATAAATCAGGTAGAGGATTAATAGGTGAAACTTAATAAAATCAGTTGATTAACAAATTAAAATCACTTACTTTGTACAGCAAAATAATTCGAATATTTTATGTTATAACGATCATTCAGTTTTTCACCTTTTTTACTGCATGTCATACAATCACAAAAGAAAAAGAAATTAAACAAATGCAGGTTCATGGTGAAGGTTCGGATACTTTGAATTATGCTATTATTGAATTTGAGGAATCTGAACATTATTTCGGCAGAGTTTATGACGGAGAGCAGGTCGGATGGTTTTTTAAATTTAGAAATAAAGGAACAAATGATCTAATAATTAAAAATGCTTACTCCAGTTGTGGTTGTACAATTCCTGATTATAGTAAGGAACCAGTTCATCCAAATGGTGAGGGTAATATTAAGGTTATTTTTGATTCTAAAGGAAGAATCGGTGTCCAAACAAAAACAATTACAGTGGAATCAAATGCACGAAATAAAATAGTCACTTTACATGTTTCTGCTGAAATAATTAATAAATAAGTCTAATTTAATCTATATTGAAATGAATCTTCTTTTTATCTTATTGCAAGGGACTGGCACGTCAGGATCACCAAATCCATTAACATCATTGTTGCCACTTATTCTTATTATCGTAGTATTTTACTTTTTTATGATTAGACCACAGGTTAAACGTCAGAAAGAGTTGAAAAATTATAGAAATGCACTGGGAAGGGGTGATAAAGTGATTACTACAGGCGGTATTTATGGAAAAATAACTGATATTAAAGATCAGACTGTAACGGTTGAAATAGCGGAAAATATCAGGGTCAGAATAGACAAAAATGCTATTTTAAAAGATACATCGGATCTTGCTACCGGTCAAAAGTAATATTTAAATTATTTTTAAAGAGTTCATGGAAATTTGATTTTCATTGAACTCTTTTTTAAAATTTACAAGTAAACCATTTCTTTTGAACACGAATATAATAAAGAGATTAAGTCTATTCAGCGAAAATGAAAAGGTTGCTTTTCGTAAAAGAGCTCTTATTTTCAGTTTTTTTCTGATTCTTTCCATTGTATTCTGGTTTATGAAGGCCCTTGGTAAACAATATACGGAAGAAATTAATTACCCGGTTCGTTACAAAAACTTCCCAAGCCAAAAAGTTCAGATTGGAAATCTACCTGAAAAACTGAACCTTAAAGTTACTGCGCAGGGATATACTTTACTCAGATTTAAACTAAGCTCAAGATATCTTCCCATTTCTTTTAATCTTAATGCCTTCACCATTTACCGTTTACCTGGCCATGATTCATCTGAATTTTTTTTACAAACAATATATACTAAGGATTATATTACCAAACAGTTAAGCAGTGATTTCGAAATCATTTCTATAAAACCTGATACACTTTATTTCAGGTTTGCAAATATTAGATCGAAAGTAGTCCCTGTAAAACCTAAATTTACATATCAGTTAGGAAAACAAATGATTCTTAAGGCTGGTCTTATTATTAAACCTGATTCTATTTTAATATCGGGTCCGGAATTCATTATCGATACATTATCAGGAATAGAAACTCTGTCTTCTAATCTGGGTATGATTTCAAGATCTAGAGAAGTAATGGTTAAGATTGCTCCGATAGAAAATTTATATATTAAGACAAAAGAAGTCAGCGTTGGGTTTAATGTTGAACAATTCACGGAAAAGACAATCCAGATTCCCATTACCGCTATAAATATTCCGGATAGTATCCAAATTAAAACTTTTCCGCAAAGTGTTCAGCTTATATGTCAGGTGGGTCTCAGTAATTATGATAAATTGCACCCCAGCTCATTTAAGGTGGTGGTTAACTATAATGAGATATTTCAATCAGAAACAGGTAAATTGAAAGTTGAAATTATCATGCAACCAGATTTTATTCGGGCAGTTAATTTTACCCCAAAAACCGTTGAATACTTAATTGAAAAGTGATGCTGAAAGTTGGTCTTACCGGAGGAATAGGAAGTGGTAAAACGACTATAGCAGGGATATTTAATTTGCTTGGTGTACCAGTTTTTAATGCTGATATTGAAGCAAAGAAACTCATGATTTCAGATCCTATTATCAAATCCGAAATTATCGCATTACTTGGGGATGATGCATATACAGAAGATTTATTGAACAAGGAATATATTGCTGAATTAATATTTAAGGATGAGGGTCTACTTAAAGGCATGAATTCTATTGTACATTCTGCTGTTCATAAACATTTTACCACCTGGGCAGAATTATTTACTGAAAAACCCTACATACTTTATGAGGCGGCTATTCTTTTTGAAAGTGGGGCAAGTCGCTATTTCGATTATATAATTCTCGTTACTGCACCGGAATCACTCAGAATAGAAAGAGTGATGAAACGAGATAAAGTAAATAAGGAACAGGTAAAATTGAGAATTAAAAATCAATTTACTGAAGACGATAAAATGATCCAGTCAGATTTTAAAATTTATAATGATAGTGATTTGTTGGTCCTTCCTCAAATCCTTGGTTTACACGAAAAGCTCATATCTTTGCAAAGAAGAAATTAAAAATTATGGGAAATTTTACAAAATGGATAGCTGGTGGATTAGGTTGGGCTTTTTTTGGACCAGTTGGAGGAATAATAGGATTTGTTATTGGCAGTTTTATTGAGCCCCAGACTGATATTCGGAGCACAAGACCTGGTGTAACAACCACCGGTGATTTTGCATTGAGTTTATTGGTGCTTGTTGCAGCCGTCATGAAAGCTGATGGCAAAGTACTCAAATCAGAGCTGGATTATGTAAAAAAATATTTTATTCAAGCATTTGGTGAGAGTACTGCTGCGGAGGCTATTATGATGTTAAAAGATCTTCTAAAACAGGATATAAATATAAAGGATGTTGGTTTGCAGATGAAAAACAGGTTAGATTATTCCTCAAAACTGCAATTGCTTCACTTATTATTCGGAGTTTCAATGGCTGATGGTCAGACTCATGTAAATGAAGCAAACCTCATCCAAATAATTTCGGGCTATCTAGGAATTAGTTCAAAAGATTTTGAGTCAATTAAGGCCATGTTTGTATCAAATTCGGACATGGCTTTTAAAATCCTTGAGATAGACCCTTCTGCATCTGACGAAGAGGTTAAAAAAGCATACAGGAAAATGGCTGTCAAATATCATCCTGATAAAGTTGCCTATCTTGGTGAAGACTTCAGGAAAACTGCAAATGAGAAATTTAGTAAGGTAAATGAAGCATACGAAAGAATAAAAAAAGAACGAGGAATGGTATAAAAATATTAATAATTTAAACATGAATCTAAAAGACATTTTAGCGATTTCCGGTTATCCCGGTTTATTTAAATTAGTATCCCAGGCAAAGAACGGAATTATTGTTGAATCACTTATTGATAAAAAAAGATTTCCGGCTTATGCATCAGCTAAGATTAGTGCACTTGAAGATGTTGCAATTTTTACTCATGATGGGGAAACTCCCCTGAAGGAAGTCTTTTTAAAAATATATGAAAAAGAACAGGGTGGTCCGACATTAAATCACAAATCATCAACTGTTAATGAGTTGAAGTCATACTTTTTAGGAATTCTACCCGAATATGACACGGAAAAAGTTTATGTTTCTGATATAAAAAAAGTTTTCATGTGGTATAATACCCTTCATCAGATGAACATGTTGAATTTGCCTGAGGATGAAAAGGATGAAAAGGAAAAGAAGGATGAAAAGCAAAAGAAGGATGAAAAGCTGGTAAAAAAACCATCAAAGAAAAATCCAACAAAATAATTATTCGGAATCTTTTATTTGATCTTCAGACTCTTTTGCTTTTTCCCATATCTCATTCATTTCATCCAGTTTCATATTTTTTAGATTTTTCCCACTTTTACGGATTTCACGCTCAATGTATTTAAACCTGTTAGTAAATTTTATATTGGTTTTTTCAAGGGCTGTTTCAGGGTCAATATCGTACAAACGAGCGGCATTAATTATTGAGAAAAAAAGATCACCAAATTCGTCCTCAATTCTTTCTTTTTTACCATCTTCAATAGCTTCGAGCAATTCATTTTTTTCTTCTTCAATCTTTCCCCAGATCTGGTGTCTCTTTTCCCAGTCAAAACCGATAGCCTGGACCTTTTCTTGAATTCTGCTGGCTTTAATCATTGCAGGCAATGATTTTGGCACTCCCCCTAATACTGAAGAGATGTGTTCTCCTTTCATTTTGATTTCTTCCCAGTTCTCTTTTACATCTGTCGAATTGCGAACCTGAATATGGCTAAAAACATGTGGATGACGAAGAATTAATTTTTCTGAGAGCGAAAGTACAACATCAGCAATATCAAAAGCATCAATCTCTGATGCAATTTTTGCATAAAAAACAATGTGAAGCAAGAGGTCACCCAACTCCTCCCTCATACCATTAATATCATGCAAAAGAATTGCGTCTGCAAGTTCATAAGTTTCTTCAATAGTAAGATTTCTAAGGCTCTCGAAAGTTTGTTCCCTATCCCATGGACATTTTTCCCTTAACTCGTCCATTATATCCAATAATCTTCCAAAAGATTCAAGTCTCTTTTCCCGTGAATTCATAATCATCCTATTAAATATTTAAGCACCACTGAACTCTATCCGGATAGATGAGTTTACATCCAGATTTAATAATCTTGCCGCATTTCCGTTATTTATTGCAATTTCAAGCAATCCCACTGAATTGAAAAGTGCCAGTAATTCTCCAACAGGGACATCATTATAAAAGTTGGAAATCTTTTTCACCTTATAATGCTTACTTTGTACATATATTTCAAAAGATCTGTCCTGCCTGATCCTATCAAAAAGATCCTTAGTAATATTGGTTATAGCATTCTGGAAACTATCTATATAAATTATACTACCTGTAAGTGTCAGATTTTCTATGGTAGGACGAAGGGGAATCCTTTGCTTAAAAGTATCAGTGGGCTCTCCAAGATTTTCTATTTTAGTCCCATTCGCAATTTCACAGGCTACTTTGGGAAACAGTTCAAAAGCAGTATAACTTTTATAATTTTCAGGTTTAAGTCTTATGATTTTTTGATAATTTTCTGAAATAACCAAGCTAAAAATGCCATTGTCGGTACCGATAAAAAACTGTTCATTTGCTTTTACAACAAGGTATGGATTGTTTGCAGAGGCCTCAGTATTAACAAAGATAAGGTGAATTGTATTTTGTGGGAAGTTTGGAAATGCATTTCTTAGAACAAATGCAGCCTGAAGAGTATTAAATGCCGAAATAGAGTGGCTTAGATCAATTATTGTCAAACTTGGACAGATGCTGAGAATCCGGCCTTTAATGGCCCCTACATAAAAGTCATTATTTATCCAGTCGGATGTAAGGGTTATAATAGACATACTTTAGATACGGAAGACAGGTTTATTTTATTGAAAAGTTAAAAAAAACAATTTATTTTGTAAAGTTTAAAAATAGAGATTATTATCCAATTTTATGACTGAAAAAACAATATATTTAGAAGGTATTGATCCGATAGACATCTTTGGTGTTAATAATGTTAGGTTCGAACAGTTAAAAAAACATTTTCCAAAAATAAATATCCATTCACGGGGGAATGAACTTCATGTTAAAGGGCAAGCATCGGAAATAGAAGATTTTGAAAATAAAATTGAAATTTTGATATCATATCTAAAGCGATTTAATTCCATAACTCCTGAGCTTATTGATGATTTATTTACAAAGCCTGAACCTGAAAAAATTTTAAACACTTTTAATGAAAATGATGTTTTGTTATTTGGGGAGGGAGGGAAACCAATCAGGGCATTGACAACACATCAGAAAATTCTGGTTGAAGAATGCCTGAATAATGATTTGCTTCTAGCTATTGGACCAGCTGGTACAGGTAAAACATATACAGCAATTGCACTGGCTGTCCGCGCCTTGAAGATGCGGGAAGTTAAGCGGATCATATTAACACGACCCGCTGTCGAAGCTGGAGAGCGGCTTGGATTTCTTCCAGGTGATTATAAAGAAAAATTAGATCCATACTTACAACCCTTATATGATGCACTGATTGATATGATACCACCAAAAAAGCTCAAAACTTTTATCGAAGAAGGAATTATCCAAATTGCACCACTAGCATATATGAGAGGACGTACTCTTGATAATGCCTTTGTTATTCTTGATGAAGCACAAAATGCTACTGTTAACCAGCTAAAAATGTTTCTTACACGGATGGGGAAGAACGTTAAGTTTATTGTAACAGGCGATATTACGCAGATTGACCTGCCTCGTAATCAGGAATCAGGACTTATTTTAGCAGAAAAAATCCTTCATGGAATCGATGGTATCTCAATCATCCTTTTTGATGAGAGGGATATCATTCGCCATCGTTTAGTTAAATATATAGTAGATGCTTATCGCAAGAATCTTGAATAAATTCACCTTAAATAA
>CAZKMG010000150.1:0-8929 GCA_964553465.1 uncultured Bacteroidaceae bacterium | reverse complement strand
TGAAGCTGCCAACAATCCCTGAGACTGCGCCTCTACCCATAATTGTTGTTGCCCTGGGGGTATTTCTTACTGTATTTATGAGTGGTTTTTTAAGAGGCGTTTTTAACGATCTAATAGATCTCAATGCTAAATTCACCACCGGTCATGTTAAAATATTAACACGCGCCTATGCCGAAAACCAAAATCAGGTACCCAATGACCTGGCCTTGGTGGACGTGAAAAAATTAATGGGTGAATTGCAAAATGACTACCCGGATATGGAATGGGTCGAAAGGATACACACCGGCGGACTTCTAGATGTACCGGACGCATCGGGTGAAACAAGGGAACAGGGCCAGGCTATCGGAACTGCGGTTGACCTTTTATCCCCCGGTACTCATGAAGTGGAACGGATGAATATTCAAAAATCGATGGTAAAAGGTTCATTGCCTCAAAAACAGGGAGAAGCACTTGTAAGTGACGATTTTGCTGAAAGATTCGGAGTATCAGTCGGTGATGATGTAACCCTGTTTAGCTCAACCATGAATGGCAGCATGGCATTTAAAACATTCGTAGTTAGCGGCACACTCAGATTTGGCAATGCGATGCTCGACCGTGGCGCGATTTTTATGGATATACGTGATGCTCAACTTGCACTGGATATGGATGACGCAGCCAGTGAAGTCCTTGGATATTTTAAAAGTGGCAAATATGACGACCTGAAAGCGCAGCAGGTTGAAAATTCGTTCAATGCAAAATACAGTCAGGCGGACGACGAGTTTTCACCTCAAATGTCGAGATTGGTGGAACAGGAAGGCTTAGGAGATTACCTTAACCTGGCCGAAAGCATGAGTTCTCTTATGGTATTTATTTTTGTAATTGCTATGTCAATTGTATTATGGAACACAGGGCTTCTGGGAGGGCTACGAAGGTATAGTGAATTTGGAGTCCGACTTGCCCTCGGCGAAGAGAAGAAGCACATTTACAAAACCACAATTTATGAGGCAATTATGATAGGTATCATCGGCTCTTTCATTGGTACCGGTCTGGGTTTGGGTGCAGCTTATTACCTGCAGGCCCATGGTTGGGATATCTCATCCCTCCTCAAAAATATAGGAATGATGCTCCCTTCTGTATACAGGGCAAAAGTTACACCTGACTTGTTCTATATCGGCTTTATCCCGGGAGTGATTGCAACAGTTCTTGGCAGTGCCCTGGCAGGTTTTGCTATTTATAAAAGAAAAACTTCACAACTGTTTCATGAACTTGAGGTTTAATTTTTGACTGATTGAGAAGTAGTTTTTATAATAATGAGAATTCAAACTTTATAATAAAACAATGAAAAAGATATTCATTCTGTTTGTATCGGCAATATCATTAATGAGTTTCACGGTTCCTGATGCAAATGTGATTATCGAAAAAGTCGATAAGAATATGTCATCAAAAAACAGGGTCTTTGAATCGGAAATGATCATTCACGGCCGCCGCATTACCCGAACAATAACATCGATTTCATATTCAGTAGGTAACAAACAATCTTTCACTGAATACCTCTCCCCTGCCCGTGAAAAAGGTACAAAGATGCTAAAGCTCGAAAATCAATTATGGATATATTCCCCCTCTACCGACCGGATCATCCAGATTTCCGGCCATATGTTACGCCAATCCGTGATGGGTTCTGACCTATCATACGAAGATATGATGGACGACCGCAAACTGACTGAAATATACACTGCTAAAGTTACAGGTAATGAGATCATTGACGGCAGAAATACATATATCCTGGAATTAATTGCCAAGGTTGATGATGCAGCTTATCATTCCCAGAAGATTTGGGTTGATACGGAGCGTTTTGTTCCACTTAAACAAGAGATGTTTGCCAAGAGCGGTCAACTGCTTAAACGCACTACCCTGTCGGATGTAAGACAGGTGCAGGGGCGCTGGTTCCCGATGAGTTTTGTCTACAAAGATGTGTTAAAAGACGGCAACGGAACAGAATTCAAGTTGACAAGCGTAAAATTTGATCAGGATATTCCAGAATACATTTTTACGAAGGCTGCCCTGAAACAGTAAGGAATCAAAACAAAAGAAGTGCATACGATTTTATGACCTTCCATGATTAAAAAGCATTTAGCTTAACGACATCCTTTTTTATTTTTGTAATTCTTGATTGTACCGATTTTATAAATTATAATTTGACTCAGATACTGTCTAATTTTTTTAACTATTACCTGATATTAATACCCAGAATTTATACTGATAATAGAATGTTTCTTTCACTCCCATATTAGTAAAGTTTGCTTTTCTAATGAACCATTTACTAAATTAAACAATATCATCGGCTCTTCTTTAGAACTAAATAAAAACAAATTAAGTAATGGTTTTATTGAATTATTAATTACTGGAAATCCCTATTAGCAGTGTATTTTGCCTTTCTCTTAACATCGTTTTATCAAAGTGCGAACATTCTTTAATGCAAAAGTAACAA
Organism: uncultured Bacteroidaceae bacterium; assembly: GCA_964553465.1. Lineage (GTDB taxonomy): Bacteria > Bacteroidota > Bacteroidia > Bacteroidales > CAZKMG01. Next base: position 6,462 of record CAZKMG010000150.1, on the reverse strand, counting down.
CCGTCTGATTTCAACCTTATTTTTTTGGCTGCATTAATCGCAGCATAGCAGGAATCAAAGATCCCCAGTGAAATTCTTTTTTCAAACCCAGGTAAAAAGGGACAACCTTCCTTATGTACAGAAAAATTACCATTAGCTAAGGGTTTATTATTTAAGTAATATTTATCCATAAACATTATTTTAAAAATTTCATAATGATTCACAATATTTTTTAATAATGCATTTTGAAGTAGGAATTTTTAATTCCCAAAAGCTTATGTTTTAGGATTATATATTAATTAGTCCGTAATTGTTACTTTATCAATTTATTTAATCCAAATAGGACCACCTCGAGGTTTTTCTTGAAGAAGATATTTCTGTTTAGTACAAACAATATAAATCACACATCAAATACCTGAAATATATCATGATGCATGCAATAAATGATATGGATTTCTCTGATAAAAGATCTGTATTCATAAAATAATAATTCATTTCAAGTAACAAATTTAGATAGATTCGTATGTAACTGTGATTTAAACTTAAAATGAATAATTATGAAAAAAACATTCGAATCAGCAAATCATGTAAGAAATGATTACAGTGTGTTCTCAAGATTCTCAGAGAATGAAGTTCTTAATCCAAAAGCAATGAATCTAATAAGGGGCGGAGATGGCGGTGAAAGTGAAATTATAATTCCTCCTCCTCATCATCCCTGAAAAATTTTAACTAAAACATTGATAAAAAAGGCATTCTATTTAATTCTAGGATGCTTTTTTTTACCATGATTTTAAGGTCTTTCTATTTGCCTTAAAATATTTTAATTTAGGCAGTTTTATTATCTTACCATTGTGAGCAGAAGTATAATTATAATAATTGCATATATCGCTTTTACATATTATGCAAAAGCGCAGGATACAGCTGTATATAACCTGTTTTTAAAATTTGAGAAACTATATTCTTCAGGTGATCTAATGAATGCCGAGGAATGTATGTTAAAAGTGTTGGATTCAAAAGAAACTCTTTCAGATGAATATTTTGTTTCAACACTCAATAACCTTGGAGTAATAAACAACCTTTTAGGTCGGTATCAGGTATCTCTACATTATTATGACGAGGCGGAAAATCTGATACGTGATAAAAAACAATTCCTCAGGAAACTGGCTATTATTTACTCAAATAAAGCCAGGATCTATAACATTCAAAAATTATATCCAAGAGCAATAGAGTACCTCGAAAAGGGATTAAGAATATATTCTGGAATCCAACCTCAAGATACAGGGATACATAATAGTATTTCCATTGTCTTTCAAAACCTTGGAATCGCTTTTAGTGGAATGAAAGATTATAAAACAGCTTTAATTTATTTTAAAAAATGTACTGCTCTAAAAAAAAGATATAATTTAACTATGTTGGGACTTTCCTATCTTAACATTGCTAATACTTTGTACCGAACAGATAATTTATTAGAAGCAGAAAAATTCTATATTAAAAGTATAAGTGAATTTGAAAATAGATCAGTAGTTGAATACCAAAGAATAGCTGATACATTCTTTGATTATGGTCTATTTTTGGAAAAAACAGGAAGGGAAAAGGAAGCCTTCAAGTTCTATACAAAAGCACTTGATATTTGTTTAAAAAACTTTGGAAAGAAGCATCCATATGTTTCTTTAGCCTATAAACATATTGGTGATCATTATTTGAATCAATCAGACCCTTATTCTGCTCTTCAATACTATCAAAAAGCCCTCATAGCACTTGTTAGAAATTTTGACAATTCTGATATAAACACTAATCCTCCCATGGACTCAGTGCTATTAGACTTGGATTTACTAAAAATCCTGCAGAAAAAATCTCAGGGATTAGAGGGACTTGCTCTTCAACAAAAAGATCCTGAATTTAGTCGGCAGTTTATGACAGGAAGCCTTGAGTCTATTGAGTTGGCTTTAAAACTTATCAGCAGGATACGAAATAATTATTTATCCGAGGAGAGCAGGCTTTACCTTATGGATAAAGAAAAGGAGACTTATATTTCCGCTGCTCATATTAACCGGAAACTGTACGCTCAAACTGGTGATCCCGATTATTTGCAAAACATGTACGCAGTAGCCAAACAAGCAAAATCTGCAGTCCTTCATAATGAAATTACCGATAATGATTTGTTATACTCAATCGGCCTACCAGATACGTTGATACAGAAACATAACAGGATACTTGAAGTCATTGCTGCCTATAATAATTTAATACATGAAGAATTACAAAATACTAATCCTGATAACAATAAGATAAACTTCTGGAAAGATGTTCTGTTTTCAATGAACCGAGAAAAGGAAAGAATGGAGGAGGATATTAACAAAAAGTTTCCAGAGTACCAGGAACTTTTACGAAAGACAGAACCTATAAGTATAGAAGAGATTCAATCCAACCTGGAAGAGGATGAGACCCTTGTGGAATATTTGCTGTCAAATGAGTATACCGAAGGTAAAAGAGCCCTTTATATCTTCACTGTTACTAAGGATAGTCTTTATTGTCAGGAGGCTTTCTTGGACAGTCTTTTTGTCAAAAATGTAGAAACGATCAGGAATATTAATCCGCAAATTCTATCTAGTTCAGATCAATTGATTAATTACAGAAAATATACAACAGCACTTTTCAATATGTATGATGAGTTAATCAGACCGGCTGAGAAGAATATTACCGGAAGTAGGTTGATTATTATTCCTGATGAAGAAATAGCTTACCTCCCATTTGACGCATTTATTATGAACAAACCTGATCTGGATAAGATCAATTACGAAGGACTTCACTACCTGATCAATAATTATACTTTTTCCTATGGATTTTCGTCTTCGCTGATATTTAAAAGGGGAAGGCATAAAATAAGAGGAATAAAAATAGATGCCTTTGCTCCGGATTATAGGATATCATACGATGACCCTGAAAAAGCTATGAGCGATCTTAGTGGAACAAGAACTGAAATTAGGTCTATATACAAATGGTTCAATGGCAAGGAATTCCTTGGAATACAGGCTACTGAGAGAAATTTTAAGTCAGTGATAAAAAATCCTGTTATTTTGCACCTTGCAATGCATTCAAATTCTGATACAAGTAATTCCAAATTCTCATGTCTTATATTTTATAACCAAGGGGATACTGTGGAAGATGGTAATTTATATGATTATGAGATCAGTTTAAGTAGAATTAATTCACCTTTGGTTGTTCTAAGTGCATGTAATACTGGAACTGGAACCCTTTTCCATGGAGAAGGAGTAATGAGCCTCGCACGTGCATTTATTTTGGCCGGAGCTTCATCAGTAATTAAAACTTTATGGGATGTGAATGATGAAACGAGTGGAAAAATAATAACTTCCTTTTATTACTATCTCGCTAAGGGGAAAGATAAGGATTTAGCGCTTCGGCTTGCAAAACTCAATTACTTATCATCTTCCTATCCAACATATACAAATCCCTATTATTGGGCAGCATATCAGGTGATAGGTGATAAGTCTCCTGTGAAAAACAGCAATAAAACAATTTTGTATTTTGGTTTTCTGCTGGGTATTATCCTGATTGGAGCGATTTGGATGGCTTATTTTAAACGCCGTAAAAGTTCTTTCGCTTGATCCTGATAGAATCCTCCTGATTCAGATAGGATCTCAAAATATGTTCTGGCTTTATTTTTTTCTCCGGTTTTAAGATAACACAATCCAAGATACCACTGAGCTTCTTTCATGAAATCTTTGGATTGAGAGGTGACAGTTGAAAGTAGAGATATTGCCCTTTCATAATTGCCAAGTTCTAATTGAGTAATCCCCTGAAAAAAATAGGGTGCAATAAATGTAGGATTTTCTTGCATCATCTCGTCGAAAATATAAGAAGCCTCCTTGTAATTCCCCTTATTATACATTTCAATCGCATCAGCATACTGTTTTACCATGATTGAATTATAACTACGTGTTACAGGAGAAATAGTAATCATTGGCTTGTAATATGCCTCATACAATTTTTCGGGATTATCAGAAGGGATCAATGTCCAGATAAGTAAAATGCCTGTTATTAGGGCAGCTGCTGATAACCCTAAAACACGAAAAGTAGCAGATCTATTCAAGTTTTCCTTAACCTTATGAATAATCTTTAAAGTCGGCCTATTTTTTTTAGTTACCAGAGAATTACTAATATAATCTCTAAACTCTTTTATATTTTCATTGCTATTTCGATCCTGATTATTTTCAAGCCACTCTTTAACCCAGCCCTCGGAAATTTCATTTAAATCATGCTCATGGATCTCCTGTTTAATCTGATAGATTTCTTCCTCTAAAGCCTTATCTGAAATACTTTTATGAAGCGCATCCTTAATAAACTTTTCATTTTCTTCATAATCACCCTGATTCTGTTGATATTGGTAAATCGACTCTTTTACCATTTGATCTATATCCTGCAAGTCACGATCGTTATTCACTTCTTCAAGATCAAACCTGCCTCTCATATATTCGTTTATTTGTTTATATAAAAGGAATTCATTTTGTAATTCTATATTACTTTCAACGTCGCTTTCAAATTTTTGCATTTTACTTTTTGAAAGGTATCCTTCAGAGTAATCGATGATATCTTTGATGTTTTTAGTCATTTTTTCTAATAAACCTAACAGATTAGATTTCCAACCACATTAATACATTAATCATACACAACATTTTTTATTTTTTCTTGTGATTCCTGGATTAATTTAAATGTTGGATGATGATTTACTTTTTTAATCAGATCACCCTGACACTCACATTTTTTCTTCCGGATATAGTTGTAAGTATAGCCTAACCTTTCAGCAATTTCCTTGGGAGAAAATTCCTGCCAATAGAGTTTAAGTATCTTTTTGCAAACAGGATCTAATGTTTCAAACATATCATAAAACATGTTTTCGTATAACTTATTATCATATACCTCAGTGAAATCCTGGTTGACAGTGATATCAATACGACGTTCAAGGTAATTAGATGCTGATTGACGTTTTGTAAGAATGGTTTTCCAGAGATTTTCACAAACACAGTATAAAAAAGTTTTAAACTTGCATGTCAGCACAAATTCATTACTATCAATCTTCTGAAGCATGATCAGCAATGCATCCTGAAATATATCTTTGGCATCTTCGCCGGTACCCCCCATCTTATAAACCATCAGCCGAATCATTGGAAGATATCTGTCAAAAAGGTATCGTACAACATAACTTTCACGATTTTTAAGACATTTAATAATTTCCCGGTCAGAATATTCGGTCATATATCTAATAGTTATATCAAATAATCTGGATATCAGTATCAAAAATAGTATTTTTTTTGATATGTAGGCTTATTCATATAATATTGAAAATGAATGTTTTATTAAAAGGCATTAACATAAAATGCTTTAATATTTGAAAAAAAATCAAAAACCAGGTAACAAAATATAACCTATTCATATTAAACTTTTGTCTTGTCAGATACTCAATTTGGGACTGACGGGGCAGTGCTTTATATATATTTCATGTAATAATTCCGTTTAAAATGATCTAATGGTAACAAATAATTTTTCAGAACAAAGTAATAAATGGAATTGAAGTATAGCTTAGAATATTTAATTATTCAAAACCCAAGCTCAAAATAATCAAATGCTTTTCTAGTGTAAGAACTAATATTAAGCTGTAAGAAAGAGAAATCATTCATCCTAATGGAGCCCTAGTGCAAATCCTATTCTAAAAGGACTTATAGCATTATTCCCCTCAGAATTTATAAATATCCAACCGGGATTAAAAAGACTGATCATCTTTTCTTCAATTTGAGGGCTGGAAAATTCAGAATAAACAGTAAAACTGAATTTATCATTTCCCTTTTTATTTTTTATGAAAAAATCAACACCTGTCTGAATGTTCATTCCAAGTGTAGTCACTCTATATACTCCAATGTGTTCATTATTATTACTCTCTTTAAACTTAACCGTACTTGAGAAAGTTCCTGGAGCAAGTCCTCCCCATAAATGTAATTTGCTTAACTGAAATTTATAACGTATTGATGCCCTGATTGAAATAACTTCACTAATCCTATCAATATTTTCCTCAAAAACTTGTGTAAAATAACTAATATGATTGGTTTGATTGTAAACCCACTCACTGGTAGATCTTAAGCCAGAATATGCAATGGGAATACTCGTTTTATAAAAATCTACAAGTAGTCCGACTTCAATATGTGATCTGGGTTTTTTCATAATTCCAACTCCTATAAACCAACCGGGTACTTTTACATTCATATTCCCTCTAACCTTCATATTATAAGAAATTTCCGGAATCATTGGTACTCTATACCATGATGGTATTTGATATCCTGTTGTTATAAAAAAATAAGTGTTATTTATTTTTTCATTAGAAGGAACTATGATTTTTATTCCATCCATTTTGGTTGTGTCAGTTTGCGCAATAATTTGATTTACAGGAATTAATATAAAAAAAAAGATAAAACT
>CAZKMG010000149.1:266-8941 GCA_964553465.1 uncultured Bacteroidaceae bacterium | reverse complement strand
GACTATTATCCTGTGGGAAATATTCGCATTGTCTCTGGAATTGAAGGATTTACAGGAGTATTTTTGATGTCATACTTTACCGTTGCATTCGTAAGAAAAATTCTAAGATAAATAATACCGATAATGCTTTTATAATTAATTTTGTAACCCTGATATTATAAATTAATCCTCATTGTGAAGAAGACCCGGCCGTAGTTTTTTCGTTCTTTCGACAGAATTATCGTATTTCCAATTTTCAATCAGTTTTTCATTTCCTGAAATTAATACTTCAGGTACTTTCCAACCCTTATATTCTGCAGGTCTTGTGTATATGGCCGGAGCCAGTATATCATCCTGAAATGAATCTGATAAAGCAGAAGTTTCATCAGATAGCGTTCCTGGCACTAATCTCACAACACTATCAGTAATAACAGCAGCAGCAAGCTCTCCACCCGTCATAACGTAATTTCCGATAGAAATCTCCATAGTAATCAAATGGTCTCTGACACGTTGATCAACACCTTTGTAATGTCCACACAGAATAATTATGTTTCTTAAAGTGGATAACCTATTGGCCATATTTTGATTAAAAATTGAACCATCAGGTGAAGTGTAAATTATTTCATCGTATTTACGTTGTTTTTTTAGAAATTCAATAGCTTTATCAATGGGCTCAATTTTTAAAACCATTCCTGATTCCCCGCTGAAAGCATAATCATCGACCCGATGATGTTTATCAGTTGAAAAATCCCTCAGCTTATGAATGTGAATTTCAACAAGGCCTTTGTTCTTGGCTCTTTTAACCATAGAATGATTAAGTGGACTATCGAGGAGCTCAGGTATTACCGTAATGATGTCGATTCTTAACATTTGAATTTTTTACAAAAATACAAATCTTCTACAATTCTATTTCGGGAATTTTTGTGGACTATTTTACCGTTCTTTCAATATATTTATTTTTCTTTATTGATAGGCATATACTAAAAACATATTTTTTATTCGGACTTTAATGCATATTTCAGAATTTTTTCCAATCTCATTCTAAAAAGTAAGTTAAGTTTATATATGTAAAAGGTCAGTTTGTCAGTAATAATTTTAATAATAATGTCATTTTGGCATGATTTTAAAAAAAATGTCCATAAAAATACACTTTATTACTATGGCATTATAATTGAAAAAAAAAGGAAAATTATAACAATTATAAACCAATTAAATTTAATATTATGACAGTTTTAAAATTATATAACAAAAATGGTTATGAAAATCCGGTCAAAGAACCTTTTTACAAGTTTTCAGATCTGGTTAATGAATTCTTCAATCAAGAAGAATATCCTTCCGGATTTAATAGGACACTACCAATGGCAAATATTATTGATAAAAAAGAATCTTTTCTCATAAGTATTGCTTTACCAGGTATAAATAAATCTGAAATAAAAATGGATATTAATAAAAATATCCTTACTATTTCCCATTCTACAGAACATGAAAATAGGGATATCACGTATCTGCGAAATGAGTTTGATTTTAGTAATTTTAGCAGATCATTCAGTATTCCTGAATCAGTCAATCCTCAAGGGATAAAAGCAAAATATAATGAAGGAATCTTAAACATTGAATTACCGAAAAAAAATGAGGCAATTGATAGAGGTCCAAAAGAAATTAAAATTTCTTAAAAACTTCTAAACTTTACTGTAAACCTTCACTTTTTTTTATTTTTATCAGGAAAAAGCTATCTATTGTATCTAAATAGATAGCTTTTTTCATTATGTTTATGAAAAAATGATTTGAATATCCTGATTTAATAGGTAATTTAGTAAAATTTGAATCTACTTAAAGGAGTGATGATTCCTATGAACCCTAGCAAAAAGTTAAACTCTGGTAATAATGAGAAGTTTAGTAAGCCCGAATCTAATTCTTTGATCGACACTAATAATACTGAAAGTCAAAAGAATGTAAAGAAGTCGACTAAATCATCATTAAAAACTGACTCAATAAAGGATCAGAAAATTAAAACGAAGAAAAATCTGGATAATGATTCTGCTCTAATTAAAGGTGCGAAATCTAAAATTTCACCTGTTAGGAAAACTAAAAAGAAGGTCTCACATCCCGAGAATGATATTACCAAGGATAAAAAAGATAAGATTAAGGTAAAAAAAGAAAAAGATAAAATTTCAGAACAAGTTGACAATCAGAGTGGGATGGATCTTTCTCATTCAGATCTTCCTCAGGAAGGTGAAGGACAGATAAAAGATACGCGATCATCCGAAGTCGCAAATTATTTATATTTAAGTAAAGAAGACCTTTATAAAGTTTTAGAAGAATTAATACATACTAAACCTGTCAATGATATACGCCATGATGTAGAAACTATCAAAATAAATTTTTACCGAAAATATAAATCAGATGTAGATTACCTAAAAAGAAAATTCATTGAAGAAGGAGGTGTTCCTGAAGAATTTGTAATTCCTCATGATTCCCTGGAGGAGAAAATAAGAGAGCTTCTTAAAAAATATCGTGATCTCAAAGCTGAGCAAAATAGAATCCAGGATGATCAGAAACTTATAAACCTAAAACTGAAATATGAGATCATTGAAGAAATTAAAGAACTTATTAACAGCGAGGAATCAATTAATAAAACTTTTCATGAGTTCAGGGAATTACAAAACAGGTGGCGTGAGATTGGTGTTGTTCCGCAACAAAATTTGAATGATCTATGGGAAACCTATCACCATCATGTTGAGAAGTTTTATGATTATATAAAAATTAATAAGGAACTGCGTGATCTGGATTTAAAAAAGAACCTGGAACTTAAAATCCAGATCTGTGAAAAAACTGAATCATTGCTTCTTGATCCGAACATAGTAAATGCTTTTACAATCCTTCAGAAATTTCATGAGCAATGGAGAGAGATTGGTCCAGTACCAAAAGAAATGAGAACGGAAATATGGGAGCGTTTTAAAGAAGCAACATCAAAGATCAATAAAAAACATCAGCAATATTATCAGGATATTAAAGAGTCACAGAAAAGAAACCTTGAATCAAAGACTCTTCTTTGTGAAAAAGTAGAGAAAATTAATACAGAGAAAACAACACATCATAAAGACTGGGTGGCCAAAACCAATGAAATTCTTGAACTTCAAAAAATCTGGAAAACGATAGGATTTGCGCCGAAAAAAGAAAACAATAAGATTTATGCAAGATTCAGAACAGCTTGTGATGTTTTTTTTGAAAATAAAAGGGAATTTTATTCCCAAACACTCGAAGAACAGAGAAATAATCTCCAGTTGAAACTTGATCTTTGTGTTCAGGCTGAGGCACTAAAAAATAGTACGGAATGGAAAAAAACCTCTGATGAATATATTAAGTTGCAGAAGAGGTGGAAGCAGATAGGCCCTGTTCCAAGAAAACAATCAGACGCCATATGGAAACGCTTCAGAACCGCTTGTGATAATTTTTTTGAGAAAAAAGCTGAATTCTTTTCAAAAATTGATAATTCATATGATAGTAATTTAAAAGCGAAAGAAGAACTTATTAAAGAAATTTCAGAATTTCAAAAAACTGAGAATCTTGATCTAAACCTTACAAAACTTAAGGAATACCAGAGAAAATGGATGGAGATTGGATTTGTCCCTTACAATAAAAAACAAGAAATTCAGGATCAATATCGTGAAGCTATTAACAAATTTTATGATTCCCTCGAGATAGATGATTTCAGGAGGAATATTCTGAAATTTAAAGATCGCCTGGATTCTATCCTGCAGAGACCAAAACCTGAAATAAAACTGCGGTTTGAAAGAGATAAATATATGAATAAGCTTCAACAATTAAAAAATGATATCGCAATTTGGGAAAATAATATTGGTTTTTTTGGAAATTCAAAGAATGCAGATTCTATGATTAAAGATTTTGAAGAAAAAATCAAGAATGCGAAACTTATGATTCGAACTCTTGAAGAAAAGATCATCCTTATTGATGATTTAGATTTTGATCTGTAAAGATAATTATTTTGTTCCCATATATTATTCAGTCCAAGAATTAATTATTTACTTTGCGGACAGATTTTAAAAGGATAAAAATTGGCTGCAACCAAGTATATTTTTGTTACGGGTGGAGTAACATCTTCCCTTGGTAAAGGCATCATTTCAGCTTCTCTGGCAAAGTTATTGCAAGCAAGAGGATATAATGTTACGATACAAAAGCTGGATCCATATATAAATGTCGATCCAGGAACGTTAAATCCCTATGAACATGGAGAATGTTTTGTAACTGAGGATGGTGCTGAAACCGACCTTGACCTTGGTCATTATGAGCGTTTCTTGGGCGTTCAGACTTCTCAGGCTAATAATGTAACTACTGGTAGGATATATCAGACTGTAATTAATAAAGAACGAAAAGGAGACTATCTGGGCAAGACTGTACAGGTTATTCCGCATATTACAGATGAAATTAAAAGAAGGATAAAACTCCTTGGTACTTTAAATCACTATCAGGTTGTTATTACCGAAATTGGAGGGACAGTTGGTGATATTGAATCATTGCCATATATCGAATCTGTACGTCAGCTTAAATGGGAATTGGGCCCCGGCAATGTTCTTGTAATTCATTTAACTCTGGTACCTTATCTTTCCGCATCCGGGGAATTAAAAACTAAACCAACTCAGCACTCTGTCAAAACATTGTTGGAAAATGGAGTCCAACCTGACATTCTTGTCCTTCGTACAGAAAAAACCCTAAATAAAGAACTAAGAAAAAAAGTCGCACTGTTCTGTAACGTAGATCTTGAATCTGTTATTGAATCGATCGACGTATCTACCATATATGAGGTTCCACTGTTGATGCAAAAAGAGAACCTGGATATTACTGTACTCAAAAAATTAAACCTTAGCATGGGTAATCCACCAGAACTTAAACCATGGAAGATGTTGGTTCGAAAATTGAAAAATCCCAAGTGGGAGGTCAGTATCGCACTTGTTGGTAAGTATGTTGAACTGCATGATTCATACAAATCAATTATTGAATCCCTGACTCATGCCGGTGCTTATAATGAATGTAAAATTAACCTGAATTGTATTCATTCAGAAGCTATAATGCCTGAAAACTATAATGAAAAGTTGAAAAATCATAACGGAATTATTGTTGCTCCCGGATTTGGTGATCGTGGAATCGAAGGAAAAATTCTGGCTGTTAAGTTTGCCCGTGAGAACAAAATTCCATACCTGGGAATATGTCTCGGAATGCAATGTGCAGTAATTGAATTCGGACGAAATGTATTAGGAATGAAGGATGCCCATTCTACTGAGATGACGCATATGACTGAACATCCGGTTATTGATCTTATGGAAGAACAAAAAGGGATTACTGAAAAAGGAGGCACGATGCGATTAGGATCCTATCCATGTGATATTGTGGATAATACTCTTGCAAAAAAAATATTCGGAGAAAATCATATTCGTGAAAGACATCGCCATAGATATGAGTTTAACAACGATTATCTGCCTGCCTACGAAAAAGCTGGAATGATCGCTTCAGGGATAAATCCTGATAGCGGCTTGGTGGAAATTATGGAATTATCAGCGCATCCATTCTTTATTGGTATTCAATTTCATCCTGAATATAGAAGCACTGCACTTAAACCCCATCCTCTTTTTGTTCATTTTATCAAAGCTGCAAATATTTTAAGGGCAAACAAAACTTAAATTAATTATTCGGAAAAGTATTAATAGAAAATAGGCAATGGATAGGAATTCAATAACAGGAATAGTTATCATCGCAATTATTTTAATTGCATATAGTGTTTTTACAAAACCATCCAGAGAAAAACTGGCTGAACAAAGAAGAATCGCCGACTCAATAAGAATTGCCGATAATCTTAAAGCTAAAGAAGAAGTAATCCCTGATACTGCAATATTTAACAAAACTGAAATTTCAATTGAAAATAAGAAACAAGAAGAACTTCAAAATGAGTATGGTGTTTTTGGCAATTACTTAAATGAAAAAGAAAAATTTTATATTATTGAAAATGAACTAATTAAACTGACTTTGTCGAACAAGGGCGGACGTCCCTATGCCGTGGAATTGAAAAATTATCATACCTACGATTCCTTACCACTTATGCTATTTCATGGTGATTCAACAGTTTTTGGACTTGAATTCTTCTCAGATGGAAAAAGTATTAAAACAAATGATGTGTATTTTGTAACTGAAAGCAGAGAAGGAATTTTTAATGCCGACAAGGACCCGGTAAGTATTAGTTTTAAACGGCCCATTGATTCCATTGGATCAGGGATCGAATATACCTATACTTTGAATCCTGGAAAGTATCTGGTCGATGTTTCGATGAAAATGATTGGCATGGATAATTATCGTACCGATAATGTACAATTAAAATGGGAAATATACTCCAGCCAGTTGGAAAGAGGAAGACAGAACGAATCAAGTTATACTAACTTATTTTACAAGTATCTTGATGGAAATGTTGAAAAATTTAATGCCAGATCAAAAAAAGAGATACAGGAAATAACGGAAACAACAAAATTAACCTGGGTTGCATATAAACAGCAGTTTTTCTCCTCGGTAATTATTTCTGAAAAGATACCATTTGAAGGAGGCTATTTATCATCCAAAAACATTCCTTCAGGAAAATATCTCATGAACTTTTCCTCGGAATTATCAGTGCCCTATGATAGATCAGAGAATTTTCAGATGGATATGAAGTTCTATTTCGGACCTAATAATTTTCAGAGCCTGAAAAAAATCGGTTTTAAACTTGAAAATCTTGTGACAGTTGGAGGTTCTATTATTCGATGGATCAATGCGTTTGTTGTTATACCCATATTTAACTGGCTTAATAAATATATTTCAAATTATGGGCTAATCATCTTATTGCTAACAATAATAATAAAAGTAGGTCTATTACCCTTGACTTACAGGTCTTATCTCTCCACCGCTAAAATGCGTGCATTAAAACCTCAGATTGATGAAATAAATGCAAAAATTCCAAAAGATAAAGCGATGGAAAGGCAACAAGCCACCATGGCATTATATAAGAAAGTAGGAGTGAATCCACTGGGAGGATGTTTGCCAATGCTGTTTCAAATGCCCATTCTGTATGCAATGTTCAGATTCTTCCCTTCATCTATTGAGTTAAGACAAGAGAAATTTCTTTGGGCTAATGATTTGTCAACATACGATTCAATACTGAATCTGCCATTTAATATTCCAATGTATGGCGATCACGTGAGCTTATTTACACTTTTGATGACAATAACCACCATTTTGTCAATGAAAATGACTCCACAGGCAACGGGTGCTGATTCTGGCATGCCAGGTATGAAAACCATGATGTATATAATGCCTGTTATGTTTATGTTGATTTTAAATAATTTCTCTGCTGGTCTTACATATTATTATTTTCTTGCAAACGTAATTTCAATAGGTCAGAATTACTTGTTTAGGTATTTTATTGATGAAGAAGCTATTGTCAGAAAATTAAACACTAAAAAAGCAAAATCTTCCAAAAAATCAGGATTCCAGTCCAGACTTGAAGAAATGGCAAAAAAAAGAGGATATAAGCTACCGAAATAGGGGTAAAGAATAATTTAGATGGAATGAATATTGAATATAGTGGAAATTATGCTGTTCAAATATACCCTAACAACAGCTCCTTATAATTTGAAAATGATAATATTTAAACTGTCATCCAGTCTATATTAGAATCCTGAAATCATATCTTGTTCCATTGACCTTTGTAATGCAACCATTTTTATTGCAGTAATGGCTGATTCATCACCTTTATTTCCATATTTGCCACCTGATCGGTCAATGGCCTGTTCAACAGTGTTTGTAGTTAATATACCGTAAATAAATGGCTTGTTATAATGCTGGTTTAATTTTGTAAGACCAATAGTAACTCCCTGGCAAATAAATGTAAAGTGAGGTGTTTCACCCTGAATAACACAACCAAGGCAAATTATTGCATCGACATCTGAATATTTAGCAAAAAATTGAGCTCCCAGTGTTAGTTCAAAAGTTCCTGGCACCCATTTAATATTTATATTTGTTTTCTTTACTCCATGATTTTTAAGGGTTGATAAAGTTCCATCAAGTAGAGATTTGGTAATCTGAATATTCCATTCCGCCACAACAATTCCAAACTTCATGGAAGAAGCATCAGGTACAAAATTTACATCATAGGTGGAAAAATTTTTTAAACGTGTAGCCATAAACATTAATTTTAATAGAAAAAAAAGTATCAGAAATAAAATTACTGATACTTTTTATTTTTAGGATATAAAAAATAATTATTTACTCATTTTTCCTTTTACTCTTTCAATAAATTTATCAATCTCCTTGCCTTCAGGAGTTGCAGGATAATCATTTAAAATTTTTGTATAAATTTCAAGTGATTTATCAAAATTTTGAACTTCCTCATAAGCTAAGCCAGCTTTTTTTAACAAAATAGGTGTAGAAAAATTATTTTTAAATTTTTCAGCTCCTAATAAATATTCTTTTGCAGCGGATTCATAATCCCCTTGCTCCGAATATGCATCTCCTAATGAAGAAAATTTAGCAGATCCAATCAGCATATCTTCAGTCTTGAACTTATTTAAATATTCAATAGCATTTTGATAATCTCCAAGATTCAAATAACAAATCCCTGCGTAATACCTTGCAAGATTTGATGATTTTGTCATGCT
>CAZKMG010000149.1:0-256 GCA_964553465.1 uncultured Bacteroidaceae bacterium | reverse complement strand
CAGGGACCTCATACCCATCACCGCCGGCAAGCGTCATGCTGTAATCATCAATAATTTGTAAAAAACCCGGATAAGTCCCATACCCATTTAATGCAAGAGCAAATGAATCCCGTTCAAAAAATTTTTCAGCCATAAATAACTCACTTGAAGCATCATTCTCCCGAGGTTCAATGAAAAACCGCTTTGATCCAACGTAAATAAGAACTAAAACAACAATTCCCAAAACAATATAAGATAGTAATTTTTGATTTTCTTC
>CAZKMG010000148.1:937-8956 GCA_964553465.1 uncultured Bacteroidaceae bacterium | reverse complement strand
ATAATTAGAGCAACTTGGAATGTAACGACAGGAATTTGGCAATAATGGTGAAATCAGGTATTGATAAAGTTTTACAATAGCTATCAAAAACCATGATACGATACCTCGAATTCCTCTAGAAAAAGAATTCTCAAAGATTATTGAAACTGTTTCATTCCATTTCATGGTAACAACTTTTACATATTCCTAAAATTAAAAATTGATTTTCCAGTCTTCTAAATCCATCTGGAAGGGTATACTCCTGAACAGGAATTTCATTCATGCAGTATATAGTACTGCAATTCTTACACTGGAAATGCACATGATCATAATCCTCCTGTTTGTCAATGTTGACAAACTTGTACCTGATTGCTTCTTCAGAAATAATTCTGTGAACAATCTTTTTTTCAACCAGGGATGCAAGATTTCTGTAAATTGTGGTCTTATTACAACATCCTTTCATTTGCTGCTCAATCTCCTTTTCTGTCATGGCATATCCGAAGCCTGATAAAACAGAAAGAAGTTTAATCCTCTGGTTGGTGAGACTTAAATTATAATCCTTAAGTAGTTTTTGATAATTCATAATGATTTTTTGCAACTGATTTGCAAAATTAATAAAAAAATACTAGATTATTTAGATCTTTTATATCTGCTTTTTCGAAAAGATATTTCCATATTTGTGGGTTTCAAAATGTAGGGTAACAATAGGAAATATATTTCAACTATTCTTGAATAGACTGATATAAATTTTAGATATAATGATGCAAAACGTTAAAATTGATCCAATGAAAGAAGCAGTTGCGATTTTATGTGCAGGAGGTCCTGCTCCTGGAATTAATACAGTAATAAGTGCTGTCACAAAGATTTTCTTACAAAACGGATACCAGATTCTCGGAATTAATGGTGGTTATAAATCTTTATTTTCTGATGAGCCGGCTTTTGATTACCTTGATTTTGAATATGCGGATCAAATATACAGCCGTGGAGGATCTGCACTTAAAATGAGCAGGTACAAACCAAAAGATGATGAATTCAAGGTTGATTTTTTTAAAAAAAATAATGTAAAAATACTTGTTACTATTGGGGGAGATGATACAGCATCCACAGCAAACAGACTTGCAAAGTTTCTGGAGGGTCAGAAATTAGATGTCAAAAATATACATGTACCAAAAACTATTGATAATGATCTTCCCTTACCGGAAGGTACACCTACTTTTGGATATCATTCTGCCAAAGAAGAAGGGGTAAGGCTGGCCACAACCCTTTATGAAGATGCACGAACAAGCGGAAACTGGTTTGTGGTATCATGCATGGGGCGTGAAGCAGGGCATCTGGCTTTTGGAATCGGTACGGCATGTCACTATCCTATGATTATTATTCCTGAAATGTTTAATAAGACTAAGATTACTTTTGATAAAATAACAAATCTGGTCATTTCGTCTATGGTAAAGAGACGTCTTCTCGGGATTGATTATGGTGTCGCCATTATTTCAGAAGGAGTATTCCATTTCATGAGTGATGAAGAAATCATAGCTACAGGAATTAACTTTACCTATGATGAACACGGGCACCCTGAATTGGGAAATGTTAGCAAGTCTCACATATTCAACATGTTAACGCAACAAAAACTTAAAACCTTAAGAATAAATGTAAAAAGCAGACCCAATGAAATGGGTTATGAATTAAGATGTTGCAGGCCTATTGCTTATGACCTTAACTATGCGACACGATTAGGTCTGGGTGTATACCAATTATTCAAACAAGGTATGACGGGAAGTATGGTAATTATTGACCGAACTGGTGAAGTATCAAATCTTTATTTAAAAGATGTTGAAGATGAAAAGGGAAAAGTGAAACCCCGGTTGGTAAATATAAACGCTCAAAAAGTTCAGCTAATTTACAGGAATAATCTTCATTTTCTTACAAAGGCCGATTATCGAGGAGCTAAAAAATATGTTCAAAATCCTGAAGAGTATGATTTTTACAAGATTCTAAACTGGGATGAATCACCGCTCTTTTAAGAGTATAAAAATTGTGGTCCTATTAGTCTGAGGTATTACTTAGAATTATTTTACTCATGCAGGTCTATATAACTTTATTTTTCATAACACTTCGTACAGGCGTATACAATTTATAATATTGTATGGGTGTGGCTCTTGAAGTTTAGCCTTAATTCATTCTGTGTGAGGCTTTCTGTGATTGACTCCGACTGAATATCTGTAATAGTTTGTAGTCCACTCATTTCTTTTTTAATTTATCTTCATGATTTAGTCACTGGATTTAGATCTCAGCTTTCATCAGTTCACTCTACCATTGCTTTTATTATGATTTTGAATTATTTTTATATAAACAAATCATAGGTAAAAATTAATATTTACCATCATGGCTGAATTCAATAGAAAAAAGGGGACAATTGCTATTTTAACCGGCGGAGGAGATGTCCCAGGTCTTAATCCGGCAATAAGAGCAATAACTATACGAGCCTTACGTGAAGGTTACATGGTAATTGGTCTACGAAGAGGATGGGCAGGGATAATGGAATTGGTTCGCGATAAAAAAGTTGATAATAGTGACAATTATATTACCCTTACAGAAGAAATTGTAAACAAAGCAGGGAGAACGGGTGGTACCTTTCTTCATACTTCAAGGACAAGGCCAAGTCATGTTCCAAAAGATATGGTCCCGGAACATCTGAAAGCAAAGTACGATCATGAAATTAATGATCTGACAACTGAGGTAGTTAAAAATCTGGATTATCTGAATGTTGATTTTCTGATTCCAATTGGAGGAGATGATACTTTATCATATTGTGTGAGGATGTACAAGGAAGGAGTTAAAGTGATAGCGATCCCTAAAACAATGGATAATGACGTTCCAGGTACTGATTATTGTATAGGATTCAGCACGTGTGTAACACGTACAATAAATATGACAAATACATTAAGGACCTCAGCAGGGTCGCATGAACGAATACTTGTTTTGGAGGTATTTGGACGTTATGCGGGTTTTACAGCTATGCTCCCAACTATGGCCGGGGCTGCAAACAGATGCGTCATACCCGAGCATAAATTTGATATTAAAAAGCTAACGAAATTATTGGTGGAAGACCGGGCAAAGAATCCCAGCAAATATTCCGTCGTGATTGTTTCTGAAGGAGCAACATTTGAAGGGATGGAAAACATGATGTTCAAGCATAATGAAAAAGATATGTTTGGACATGCTAAACTTGGAGGTATTGGTGAAGCTCTTTCAGAGGAGATAAAGTTATTATCTCCGAAATTTAATAATGGGAAAGGGGTAAATGTTATTAATCAGCAACTTGGGTATTTGGTAAGAGGTGGTGACCCTGATGCGATTGATTCAATTGTTCCAATGGCCTATGGAAATCTTGCACTGGACCTGATATTAAAAGGGATACATGGTCGGTTGGTTGTATTAAAGAACGGGAGATATGATAATGCCCCGCTCGATATTGTCACTTCCTCAAAAAAAATAGTTGATGTAAAGAAATATTATAATATGGACCGCTATAGACCACACTATAAAAGTTTTGAGTTCCAACCTTTGTTTATAATGACAGGAAGTTCCTGAACTAAAATTTGATCCAAGTTGTAATAAACAGTATTAATAGTTTACATAAAATTTATTCTCAAAACTCGGATGAAGCCCTGAAGGGCTCAAAGTAATGTAATCCACATGGATGAGATTTTATTTATACCAGTTTTCAGTTGTAAATCACTTGAATTTCTTCATATTTTTGATTAGAAAAAATACTTTTAAAGCCTTATCGAAATATATTAATATTCAGTAACTTACAGTTATAAAACAGCAAACATTTAATGAATCTGATCGTTCAATGGTGTATTATTTAATAAATACCCATGCTTCCGGGGTAATACCCGATCTGGCGGTGGATAAAACAGGCAGGGCTTCTTTGAGATTAGCAAAGGTTCCTGTGGTAATGCAATTGAAGTTGTTTGGGCCTTGAATAAGATTTCCTTCGTAACCCATGGATTGAATTTTTTTTGCATATTTTTCAGCCAGACCAATATTCTTAAAGCTTCCGACAACAACTGAAAATCCTGTTGCTTGTTTTTTATTTACTTTTTCAAATTCAGCAAGTTTTTGTTCATATTCAAGTCTTAGGGCTTCCATTTCCCTTACATAATTTGCAGAATCCTTTCTTATCCTTTTTTCAAGCTCTTGTTTCTCAAAAAGTAGTAGAGAAATATCCTTCTTACTCATGGATGACTTACCAAACCATTTATTTAATTGTTTACAGGAGGTGGATAAAAAAAGCACGAAGGAAATCGTATAAATGAATATTCTTTTCATGATTTTAATATTTATGCCTGATAATAGTGTTCAGATTTAATAAAATAACTTATTGATTATGTTCAAATTTACGAATTGAAAACTTTTATGTTGATAATAATCCAGAATATTATGAACAATTTAAATTTTTTCTTTATAATGACTTGTGCACATTTCAATTTGAGATTTTATCAACAACGAAAAAATATTAATTTTGTTATATATTAACTAATTCCTTAAACATGGTAGATTTAAGCGTAAAATATTTAGGGCTTGACCTAAAAACTCCATTAATAGCCGCTTCATCAGGATTGACTGATAATGTTGATAATCTATGGAAATTTGAAAAACTTGGAGTAGGGGCGGTAGTTTTAAAGTCCATTTTCGAGGAAGAGATAAGGATTGAAAAGGCATCTCTTCTCGCAGGCATGAAATCCGGTGGATTTATTTATCCGGA
Source organism: uncultured Bacteroidaceae bacterium (assembly GCA_964553465.1). Classification (GTDB taxonomy): domain Bacteria; phylum Bacteroidota; class Bacteroidia; order Bacteroidales; genus CAZKMG01. The sequence continues at coordinate 4,206 of CAZKMG010000148.1, read as the reverse complement.
GACCATGGAATTTTATGACTATAATGAGGATGCCCATAAGGAGAGTACACATCAATATCTTACTCTTGTAAGAGAAGCAAAGAAAAAAATCCATATTCCGGTAATACCAAGTATAAATTGTGTGACTGCCGAGCAGTGGACATTTTTTCCAAAGGAATTAGAACTTGCTGGCGCCGACGCTATTGAATTGAATATATTTATAATGCCATCTGATATTACAAGAACAAAAGAGGAGAATGAAAAAATATATTTAGATATCATCAAAGAGGTTAAAAGTCAGGTAAAAATTCCAATTGCCATCAAAATCAGTTATTATTTTTCAGACCTGGCCATAACACTGAAGAAGTTTTCCGAATCAGGAATTAAAGGTATTGTCCTTTTCAACAGGTTTTATAGCCCGGATATAGATATAGATACTCTTGAGGTAACATCTGCAAGTGTATTAAGTAATCCCGGGGATTTCACCAATTCACTAAGATGGATTGCAATTATGAAAGACCATGTATCATGTGATCTTGCTGCCTCAACTGGTATTCACGATGGACAAAGTATGATAAAAATGCTTCTTGTGGGAGCTAAAGCTATTCAGGTTGCTACTGCATTTTATAAGAACGGAATAGATTATTCTGCTGATATGATAGTTTTTCTTCAGAACTGGATGAAACGAAAAGGGTATAAAAGTATTGAAGAATTCAGAGGTATGATGAGCCAGCATGAAACTTCTAATCCTGCTATCTTTCAGAGGGTTCAGTTTATGAAATATTTCAGGGGCCAGCGTTAAATATTAGAATCCTGAGCATGTAAGAAAGAGATGTATCAAGTGATTAAAATGAAAATAGTAAGTAAAGTGAGATTATTGAATTGCTGAATATATTACTTTATTTGTTTTAATACTTTTATCGATGTTTAGGGCAGATCTGTTATCTGCAATCAAGGATTACAGGTGGTTGCTTGACAGACATTATCCACAGAGGTCGACCATTCACCTTGTGGGAGACAGATATAAACTCTCCGGACAGGAAAGAAGCATTTTATACCGTGGGGTAAGTGATTCATTTTCTGCTAAGGAAAGGTTTGAGAAGATCACTTTAAAACTGGATTCACATCTCATCGCCATTGACTGCTATAATGTATTGATAACACTTACAAATTATTTAATGGGGAAGCCAGTTTATATTTCTGATGACGGGATTATCAGAGATTCAGGAGAAAGCAGGGGGAGGATTTACAATAAAGAGATTTTCAATAAATCTATAATCCTTCTCGAAGAATTCATGGAAGACAATCGGGATAAAATGTTTTTTCTATTGTTGGATTCACCTGTTTCAAATTCAGGGAAACTTGCAATAAAACTGGCTGAATTTTTAAATTCATCAGGAATAAGGGGGATTGCAGAAACTCTTAACTCGCCTGATTATGTGCTTCAGAGGCTTAATAATGCATTAATCTGTACAAGCGATTCTGTAATTATTAACAGAACAAACTGCAGTGTATTTGACCTCTCCAGGGTTATCCTCGAGAGATCATTCAAAACAAGGTTTGATTCAATATTATCCCTGTTTTGATACAGTATTTTATGCGATTACACTAAATCACAGGCATCTTCCGGCATCCAGTGAGCATCTTTTCCTTCCCATTTTACATTACAGCCAATTGGATTGGTAACAGGAATACTTATCTTTTTCCCGGAAGTAAGCTCATTTAATGTTCTGTCAAGATCATTTACTGACATATTTGAAATATTCCTGGGATTGTCAACACCACGACCTGTATATACCAATTCACGTTTCTCGTTAAAAACAAAGAAGTGGGGAGTTCGGAGTGCACCATATTTTCGTGCCACATCCTGTGACTCATCATAAAGGTAAAGCCAGGGAAAATGATTTTGCTTCATTCTTAAAACCATATGGTCAAAATCATCTTCTGGGTAAGTTATTTTACTGTTGGAATTTATTGCTACAAATCGAACACCTTTGGAGGCATACTTTTCTGCAGTCTTACGTGTTAATTCATCTGAACCAATAACATATGGACAATGATTGCACGTAAAAAAAAGTACAAGATACGGATCCTTAAAATCACTATCGGAATAAGTTTTACCATCTGTTGCTGGTAAATTAAAGCTGGGAGCGTTTGCTCCAATATTTAAGGTAAAAGCCATAATTAGTTTAATTTATTAATGGACAAAATAAATAACAAGAATCTTTATTAAATAGTTTAGCGGAAATTAATATTTGATCTGTTTTTTTAAATTAAAGATACAAAGTATAGGATAATGATCGGATAATTTAGCTTTTACAATTTCAAAGATTTCAGGTTCAAATTCTTTGCTATGCAGAATATAATCAATTCTGAAAGAAGGGAAAATTCCGGGATAAGTATTTCCAATCCCATTTCCGGAAGATAGAAATGCATCTTTCAATCCCCTTTTCATTCTGGTGTAAGTATAAGATACCGGTGTATCGTTGAAGTCACCACAAACAATTACCGGATAAGGACAGACAACTATGTGCGAAGAGATCGAATCGACCTGTTCAGATCGCTTTACGAAAGCGGTTTTAAGTTTAAGAGATATATCCATTATTTCACGAAAATTTTCTTCATCGTACTTCAATTTTAATGTATCAAGAAATGCATAATTTCTTTTTTGGAATTTGACTGATTGCAAATGATTGTTATAAATTCTGATAGTATCTCCTCTAACAACTAAATCCGTATATATGACTTCATTAAAGGTTTTCTTAAAACTTATGTTCCCTTTTCCTATAATAGGAAATTTACTGAAAGTTGCGATTCCATACCCCGAGTTATTTTTATTTTGAAATGAATAATGAATGTAATTATAGGGAGTATCTGCAAATAATCTATTTATATTTTCAGGATCTGGATTGGGTTGAGAGATAGTTGTATATTCCTGTAGACAAATTATGTCTGGATGTTCACTTTGAATTAGATTAATAATTGAAATCGAAGTTGCAGGATCAGAGTACCATTTATAAATATTAAAAGCACGAACGTTAAATGAAAGGATTTTTATCTCATTTATGCTTTTCTTTTCCAGATCAGTATTTGATTTTTTCCTCAAGCGAAATGGCATAAAAGCATTTAAATGATTTATTCCCAGAATTATAATTAGCAATGAAAAAATGAATTTTTTGTTCCATCTAATAATATAATAGATCACAAAAAATATATTAATCAGAAGTATATAAGGATAAGCAAGACCGAATAAAGCAAGGATCCATATTTTAGAAGGAGAAACATGTGTT
>CAZKMG010000148.1:0-927 GCA_964553465.1 uncultured Bacteroidaceae bacterium | reverse complement strand
ATCCCAGCGATAATATTTACATAAAATAGGATAGTATTTAGGAACTTTTTCAATTTTCAAATTATTAAAAATGAATCGAGAGGTCATTTAGGAAAATTAAAAAAAAGAATTAAACATTTTGATTTATTCTTTAAATATTATTCTTCTATAATATTTCTAATTTATCTTCCAAAATAAATGAAATTTTTATTTCCCCATTTTAAATAAAGTTTCCTTCTCATGTGTAGAGAGACTTTCATATCCGGATCTGGATATTTTATCAAGAATTCGGTCAATCTCCTTCTGCCTTTCAATTTTTTCAGAATTGTATTCAATATCACTTACAGGCCGTTTATATTTTACACTCATTTTCTTCCGCTTCTTAAGGATTGAGAATATTGCATCCATAATATTTGAAAACCAGCCAGTGATATCCCTCCCTTTCTTATATTCTAATATGAAAAAATAACCAAACAAGGCTCCCCCCAGATGAGCTATTTTCCCTCCGGTATTTACTGAAAAATCAACAAGTGAGGAAAGAATAAAGCTTATAATGGCTATCCAGATAATTTTTACCTGACCAAGAAAAACAACGTAAATGGAATGGTTAGGTGCAAAAGCTGCAGTTGCAATAACAATTGCCATTACTGCTGCAGACGCTCCAAGTGCCATTGATTTCGGAGCTTGCAAGCGCAGTGGAGCGAATATATTATAGGATACAATATAAAAACCAGCACCAACAATACCTCCAAGTAGGTAAATGTTCAAGAGCTTCTTCCCATCAAAATATAAAAGAAAAATTTTTCCGAACCAGAATAACCACATGATATTAAACAGGATATGAAATAAATCCTTGTGAAGGAACATATAAGTGAAAATTGTCCATGGATGGGAAACCAGTTTTTGAAGATCAGCAGGAACTGCCATCCATGTCAGTAAGGTATAAGT